>NZ_JBEXLC010000040.1:0-63626 GCF_040609795.1 Nocardia sp. NPDC004604 | reverse complement strand
GCCGGGGAACCCGAAATGTAATCCACGTCATGCGCGTCGACCTCGAAGGCGCCATGAACACACGAAGACCCCAGCCGGAGCTGGGGTCTCCCGTGCGCCAGCGCACTGCGCCGCGCCGCACCCGCCCTGCGTCCGGCCGACCCGACCGGCTACGACCATGCCGTCGCGCACGCGCGCACCGCCCAGGGCCTACTGCGCTATCACGCGGCCATGGCCAGCCCCGCATCCGATCGCATCGAAACCCTGCTCAGCCTGCGCGCCGAGATGATGGCCGAGAACCTGCTCGCAATCGTTGCCCAGGAGCAGCACCGCGGTCCGAGCCTGGCGTTCGCGCACAACGCGCACCTGCAGCGTGCGCAGTCCCTCATACCGGACGGCGAGCACGACCTGAGCTGGGGCAGCGCTGGCGCGCTCGTCGGAATCACCCTCGGCGAGCGTTATGCGTTCCTGGCAACCGACGCGAACCCCCACAGCGATCCGGACACCCTCCAGGGTGTGTTGGCGGCGGCGACCAGCCGCCGCGCCCTGTTCCCGACACCGGCATTGCGCGCCGCGCTTGCCCTGTCGATCGGAGCGGGCGAACCCATCCTGCCGGGCCATATCCCGCTCACCCCGGCGGACTTGGACGGCGCCGACGCGGTCATATTCGTCGCTGATACCGACGGAAAACGGCATCAGTACTGGTAGCCGCTTTTGATACGGAGGCGTCACGGGAATTTCGGGAGAGCTGTACCGTTCTGAACTCCTGTTCGGACAGGTCGAATTCGCTTCGGGACCGTCGTACCTGCGCTGACCGACGGAATCGATTCAACGGCAACCCAACTGACAGGGCTACTGGACGCTCAGCAACCGGTGCTCGACACTCGATAGGTGGCATGAGCGGACGTAGTCCGGCGGTGGCCTACCGAAGCGTCGTCTCTCTCGACACGTTATGTGACACCTACGGCTTGGCCGGGGCCCCGGAGTCCGGCACCCCTGCGTAGTCGGGCAGCTCGACGCCGTTGATCGCACGCTCGACCAGCTCGGTGAACCATTCACTGCCGAAATCGATGTTCGGCTCGGCGTCCGGCCCGGGGACGTCGCGGCTGCGCGCGTTCAACCGGCCGATCTCCTGGTTGGCCTCGACGAACGAGCGCATCCGCCCCTCGTAGCCGGCGAACCCGGCCTCCGGGTCCCACCCGGCGGCGGCCAGCTCTCCGGCCAGCAGGTAAGCGCCGACCAGGGCCAGCCCGGTGCCCTGCCCAGACATCGGTGACGAGCTGAACGCCGCGTCCCCGAGCAGCACCACCCGTCCGCTCGACCAGCGGTCCATCACCACCTGGGCGACCTGGTCGAGGTAGAAGTCCGGGGTGTCGTCCAGGTGCGCGAGGATGCGTGGGGTCAACCAGCCCAGGCCGGCCATCCGCTCGCGCAGCAGGCGCTTCTGGGCCGCGACGTCGCGGTAGTCGACGTCGAGGTCGGCCGCGGGGAAGGAAAACATGGCCATCGCCCGGGTGGCGTCCTGGATGGGCCGCAGGCCGGCGGAGCGCCCGGACTCCTGGTAGTCGGTCAGCCAGCGGTCCAGCCCGAACTCGTTGGGCACACTGTAGAAGGCCAGCACGTGCCCGAGGTGGCGGACGAACCGCTCGCGCGGCCCGAAGACCATCGCACGCAGCGCCGAGTGCAGCCCGTCCGCCCCGACCACCAGGTCGAAGCGCCGCCGGTCGCCACCCTCGAAGGCCACGTCGACCCCGTCCGCATCCTGGGTGAGCTCGGCGATCCGGTCGCCGAAGACGTACTCGACACCGTCGCGGGTGTCGTCGTGGAGCACTCGGGACAGGTCCCCACGCAGGATCTCGATCTCCGAGATGTACCCGTCGCCGCCGTCGTCGTCCGCGCGGTAGGTCTCCAGCACGTTCCCGTCCGCGTCCACGGTGTACGCGCCAGCGGTCTCGGTACAGGCCGCGCGCACCGCCTCGTCCAGCCCCATCCGCCGGATGACCTCCTTGGCCACCCCGCGCGCGTCCACCGCCTGCCCACCGGGACGCAGCTCGGGGGCTCGCTCCACCACAGTCACCTCGGCCCCCCGCCGGCGCAGCCAGTGGGCCAGCGCGGGCCCCGCGATGCTCGCCCCTGCCACCAACACCCTGGTACCACTCACTGCGCCTCCTGCTCACCCGTCCGGATCGTTTACTCCTGCGCTGACCCACCGCTGTCGGTGTATCCAGAGGTATCGACGACGGATCCACACAAAACTCATCGGTGCAGCCGAGATCGTGTCCACGCTCCTGCGAACACCCTGAACTCGGTATGAGGGTGCATCGAAGCGGTGCTGCCGGGAGTATGCAGCTGCTGCGAAGCAACTGGACGGCCATGCGCAACCTGGGTTCCACGGTCTATAGGACCATCGCGCTTGACACCGGTCTATGCGAACATATGTTCGTGTCCGAGTTCGTTCGCCCGCCGCAGCCCCAGGTCAACGGTGCTCGCGCCCGGTCGGGGCGGCCGCGGATCCAGGCGCGGGCCGAGGCGTCGATTCTGCATGCGGACCTCGACTCGTTCTATGCCTCGGTCGAACAGCGGGACAACCCTCGGCTGCGCGGGCGTCCGGTCATAGTCGGCGGCGGGGTGGTGCTCGCGGCCAGTTATGAGGCGAAGGCGTTCGGGGTGCGCACGCCGATGAATGGTGGTGCGGCGCTGCGGCTTTGCCCGCATGCCGTAGTCGTGCCGCCGCGGATGTCGGCCTACGCCGAGGCGAGTAGGGCCGTCTTCGAGGTTTTCCACAACACCACACCGGTGGTCGAGGGCATCTCCATCGACGAGGCGTTTCTCGATGTGGGCGGGCTGCGGCGGATCGCGGGCGAACCCATCGAGATCGGGCGGCGGCTGCGGGCTGCGGTGCGCGATCAGGTCGGGCTGCCGATTTCGGTCGGCATCGCGCGCACCAAATTCCTCGCGAAGGTGGCCAGCGCGGTCGCCAAACCCGACGGATTGCGGCTGGTGCCACCGGAATTCGAACTCGACTTCCTGCATCCGCTGCCGGTCGAACGACTCTGGGGCGTCGGCGAGGTCACAGCCCGCACCCTGCACGAACACGGCATTACCCGGATCGGCCAACTTGCCGAACTCGGTGAGGCGCCGCTGCGCTCGATCCTCGGACCCGCTGCCGCCCGGCACCTGTACGCACTGTCGTGGGCCCGTGATCCGCGCCGCGTCGAAACCGGCGTCCGCCGCCGCTCCATCGGTGCCCAACGCGCACTCGGCAGGAGGCACCGGCCGCCCGACGAGATCGAGGCCTACTTACACGGCCTGACCGACCGCCTCGGCCGCCGACTGCGTGCGGCCGAGCGCGTCTGCCGAACCGTGGTGCTGCGCATGCGTTTCGACGATTTCACCCGCGCCACCCGCTCACACACCCTGCCCGAGGCGACCGACCACACCGAGACGATCCTGCAGGCTGCCCGCACCCTGCTCGGCACCGCGATGCCCATGATCCAGGAGCGCGGCCTCACCCTGATCGGCCTGGCCCTGACCAATCTCGACAATGCCGATGCCGTCCAACTCACCTTGCCCCTGGAACCCCGCGCCACCAACACCCTGGACGCCACCCTCGACGACCTGCGCCGCCGCTTCGGCTCCGCCGCCGTCACCCGCGCCGCCCTCATCGGCCGCGGCGAAGGTCTCTCAGTTCCGTTGCTACCGGACTGATTCGGATCGGTCGATTAGGCGCACGCACACATGATGGCAAGAAATGCGGTGGCCCGGTCCGGCCGACCGAGCGCCCCGAACAGGCCCGCCCACACCGTGTATCCTCCATGCGGGCCGGTTCGGCGGGGGGTGAGCATCGAACTTCGGAAACCGCGGAAGAACAGGCCCGCAGCCATGCCGCGAACCCGAGGAGTTCCCGATGCCCTACGCGATACTCGGCCTGATCACCCTGGCCCTGTGGGTCTACTGCCTGGTCGACATCGTCACCTGCCCGGACGCGGGCATCCGCCATCTCCCCAAAATGGGCTGGCTCATCATCGTCATCCTGGTGCCGACCGTGGGCGCGCTGCTGTGGTTGTTCGCGGGCCGCCCTCTCGATGAGGCCCGCCCGCGCTCAACCACCCGCTATGCCGAATACGACCACCCCGGCCGCCACGTTCCGCAGAATCCGGACGATGACGAAGCCTTCCTCCGCGGCCTGCGCGAACGCGCCGAATCCCAACGCCGCGAGGCCCGCCGCCAGGAGGAAGAGCGCCAGCGCGACCTGGATCGGCGCCGCGAACAGGGCGAGCTGTAATCATCAGCGGCACAACGGAATCTACAGACGCTCGATAATGGTGGCGTTGGCCAGGCCGCCCGCTTCGCACATGGTCATCAGCCCGTAGCGGCCGCCGGACTGTTCGAGGTGGTTGACCATGGTCGACAGAATGCGGGTGCCGGAGGCGCCGAGCGGGTGGCCCAGGGCGATGGCACCACCGCGGGGGTTGAGTTTGGCGGGGTCGGCATCGAGGTCGTGCTGCCAGACCAGCGGGACGGGGGCGAAGGCCTCGTTCACTTCGTAGGTGTCGATCTCGTCGATGGTGAGACCGGCCTTGGCAAGCGCCTTGCGGGTGGCGGGGATGACGGCGGTGAGCATGAGCAGCGGGTCGTCACCGGTGACCGCGAAGGAGTGGAAGCGGGCACGCGGGCGCAGTCCGAGGGCGTTGGCCTTGTCTTCGCTCATGATCAGCGCGGCGGAGGCGCCATCGGTGAGCGGTGAGGAATTGCCGGGAGTGATCGACCATTCGATCTCCGGGAAGCGCGCCTTGAATTCGTCATCGGCGAAGGCGGGGCGCAGACCGGCCAGCCCTTCGACGGTGGTGGCCGGGCGGATGGTCTCATCGGCGGTCAGGGTGCCCGCGGGGATGAGTTCGTTGTCGAAGCCACCGGCCGCGGCGGTTTCGACGGCGAGCCGGTGCGAGCGGGCGGCGAAGGCGTCGAGGGTCTCCCGGTCCAGCTTCCAGCGCTGGGTGATGATCTCCGCCGCAATACCCTGTCCGATCAGGCCTTCCGGGAAGCGGTGGGCCAGCGGGGCGCGGTTGGCGTCCTTGCCCTGGGCGTTGGAGAACATCGGCACCCGGCTCATCGACTCGACGCCGCAGGCGATCGCGATGTCATAGGCCCCGGCGATCACACCCTGCGCCGCGAAATGCGCGGCCTGCTGGCTGGATCCGCACTGCCGGTCGACGGTGGTCGCGGGCACCGACTCCGGGAACCCGGCCGCCAGCACCGCCGTGCGCGAAATATTGAACGCCTGCTCGCCGCTCTGGGTGACGCAACCGCCGATCACATCGTCGACGAGGGCTGGATCGATGCCGGTGCGCTCGATCAGCGTCCCCAGCACCCCCGCCAGCAGCGTCGCCGGGTGCACATCCGAAAGTCCACCACCGGTTTTCCCTTTACCGGAGGGTGTGCGGACAACGTCGACGATGACTGCGGATGTCATGACGGCTCCTTGCTGTTCCTGCGATCGCTTATGTGAACGATGATTAACTTACGACACTGTACGTCGAACCGCCGTACGCCCGCGATCCCCGGGTTCGCTCGCTACGCATCCGGGCACGGCCCCGCCTCCCGGCCCCGCTTCACCTCGACGCGCTGCGCACACTCCGATTCCTGCCCGACGGCACCCGAACCGTCAGCAGTCTCGATCAGCGAAAACGCTTGGGGCGCTTGTCCATCAGGCGCAGGATGAGCGGGGTGAAAATGAGTTGCATGGCCAGCTCCATCTTTCCGCCGGGGACAACGATGCAGTTGGGGCGGGACATGAAGGAGTCGTGCAGCATCGACAGCAGGTAGGGGAAGTCGATGACCTTCGGATCGGCGAAACGGATGACGACGAAGCTCTCGTCGGCGGTGGGGATGGTGCGGGCGATGAAGGGATTGGAGGTGTCCACGGTGGGGACGCGCTGGAAGTTGACGTAGGTGTGCGAGAACTGGGGGCAGATGTATTTCACGTAGTCGGGCATGCGGCGCAGGATCGTATCGATTACGGCCTCACTGGAATAGCCACGTTCGGTCTTATCGCGGATCACCTTCTGGATCCATTCGAGATTGACGATCGGCACCACCCCGACCAGCAGATCCGCGTATTGCGCGACGTTCACCGTATCGGTGACGGCGGCGCCGTGCAGTCCCTCGTAGAACAGCAGATCGCTACCGGGAGCGAGGTCCTCCCAAGGCGTGAACGTGCCCGCGGGTTGCCCATAGGGTTTCGCCTCGAACTCGTCGTGGAGATATTTGCGCACCGAGCCGACGCCGGTCTCACCATAGTCGCGGAACAGTGTCTCGAGCTCCTCGAGCAGATTCGCCTCCTCGCCGAAATGCGAGAAGGTGCGATTGTGGTTCTGTTCCGCCTCGGCCATCGCGAGTTTCATCTCGTTGCGGTCGTAGCGGTGGAACGAATCACCTTCCACGATCACCGCAGTGATGCCTTCACGGCGGAATATCTCCTGGAAGGTCCGCGTGACACTGGTCGTTCCCGCACCGGATGATCCGGTGATGGCGACGACGGGATGCTTGACCGACATGGCGTCTCCTCGATTGCCGGACAATGTTCATGTGTGGGCATTCAGCGCCCGGCCGGACGGAACAGCGACCGGGAACCGAACAGTGAGCTGTCGAAGCTGGGCCCTTCCTCGGGCTCGCGGTGATAGCGCTCGATCCGCTCGACCTCATTGCGCGAACCGAAGATCAGCGGCACCTGCTGGTGCACCTGTTCCGGCGGCACCTCCAGCACCCGATCGCCGCCCGTGGTCGCCCATCCCCCGGCCTGTTCGACGATGTAGGCAATCGGATTGGCGCCGTACAGCAGCGAGACCCGCCCCGGCCGCCGGGTGTCATACGGGTACAGATACACCCCGCCACGGGTCAGAATGTGAAAGGTATCCGCGACCAACGATGCGACCCAGCGCATATTGAAATCCCGCCCGCGTGGCCCGTCCACCCCGTCGAGGCATTCGTGCACATACCGGCGCACCGGCCGCTCCCAGAAGCGCTCATTGGCCGCATTGATCGCGAAACCCGAAGTGTCCTCGGGAATTCGCATTCGCGGATGGGTCAGCACGAACGCCCCGATCTCCCGATCGAGGGTGAATCCGTCGACACCGCTGCCGGTGGTGAGTACCAGCATGGTCGCCGGTCCGTACAGGGTGAATCCGGCACAGACCTGGCGCACCCCCGGTTGCAGGAAGTCATCGGCGCTCGGCGGGCCGCCATCCGAGGCCCGCAATATGCTGAAAATCGTTCCGACAGGCAGATTTACATCGATATTGGAAGATCCGTCCAACGGATCGAAGGCAAGTAGATATTTGCCGCGCCGGTGCGTGTCGGGCACCGGGTGGACATCGGTCATCTGCTCGGACAACAGCGCCGACAGATGCCCCGTCCATTGGGTCTCGGCCACCATGATGTCATTGGCGATGGCGTCGAGCTTGCGGTGCACTGTCGGCGGCAGGTTGTCGGGTTCGGCGGCGCCGAGGGAGCCGACAATGGCTCCCCTGGTCACCTGGTTTGCGATGATCTTCGTCGCGGTCGCGACGACATTCACCAGAGCGGAGAATTCACCGGACGATCCGGGATG
Source organism: Nocardia sp. NPDC004604 (assembly GCF_040609795.1). Taxonomy (NCBI): domain Bacteria; kingdom Bacillati; phylum Actinomycetota; class Actinomycetes; order Mycobacteriales; family Nocardiaceae; genus Nocardia; species Nocardia sp. NPDC004604. The sequence continues at coordinate 56,038 of NZ_JBEXLC010000040.1, read as the reverse complement.
CCGGTGTTCCTCCTCGATCGTGTATCGGGTGAGGGTCTTCAGTCCTTCTGGCATGAGTTCTCGATCTCGTCACGCGGGCGCCCTGGCGGTCGGCCCATCCGGCTGCTGTTCTGCTCGGTCGGATCGGCGGCACTCGCGGGACCCTGCGTGGTCACGCAAGCTACCGCCTCCGGATTCGTCGTTCGCGCCGCCGAACACACTGCTGCCGTAGACATCCCGGTCGGTCAGCGTGATCAGATCGGCCTTGGTGAGCGGTCGCCGCAGCTCGACCAGCCGCTTGGCCTGCCGTAACCGGCAGCGGTCCAGGGCATTGCGCACGCTGCGCGCATTGGAGAATCGAGGTCTGCTCATCCGCAGAGCGAGATATTCGCCGAAGGCAGCCGATCCGGTGTCGTCGAAGCGGAAGTTGTCGCGCGCCACCATGAGTTCGGCGATGCGCACCAATTCATCGTGGGTGTAGTCGCTGAATTCCAGATGATGGGCCACCCGCGAGGACAGTCCCGGGTTGGCCGAGAAGAATTTCTCCATCCGATCCGGATAGCCCGCGAAGATCACCACCAGGCTGGTGCGTTCGCTTTCCATTTCCTGCAGCAGGATTTCGATGACTTCCTGACCGTAATCGCGTTCGTTCTCCGGGCGGAACAGGTAGTACGCCTCATCGATGAACAGCACTCCCCCGGCCGCCTTGGCGAGGGCTTCCTTGGTCTTGGGTGCGGTATGCCCGATGAACTGGCCGACCAGATCATCGCGAGTCACCGTGTGCACCTTGGGTTTGCGGATATAGCCGAGCGCGTGCAGCATCTGCGCCATCCGCAATGCGACGGTGGTCTTACCGGTGCCGGGGCCGCCGGTGAAGCTCATGTGCATGGTGGGCCGGGACGCTTGCAGGCCGAACCGCTCCCGGGCCCGGTCGATGAGCAGCAGCGCCGCGATCTCGCGCACCCGCCGCTTCACATTCGCCAATCCGACGAGTTCGGCGTCGAGCCTGCTCAATACGTCCTCTACGTCGTTGCCCGCGATATCGGTGGTCAGATCCAGTACGGCGTCCTCGGCCAGCACCTCGCCGTCCAGTGGTGCGTCCGCGGGCACGGCCCGTACCGGCCTGCCGTCGTCGACGGCGGGCCGGTGCAATCGGAAACCGCTTGCCGCGCCGGACCGTTCAGCCGCCATAGCGGGCACCCGGCCGTTCGTCGGCGGCATACGGCCGCAGTCCGTAGATCTGCCGCCGGTCCGGGCCCTCGGTACGGGTCAGCAGGAAGCCGGGTTCATCGGTGGGGCGCTGCACCAGGAAGCTCAATGCGGTGGTCTGCCTGCCGTAGCGGGCATCGTAGGCGAGGACCCGAATGTAGTGCCGCGGAAAAGTATTGCGGCAGGCGTCGATCTCGGCGAGCACGCCGTCGGGCTCGTCGAGATCGAACAGCGGCAGCCCCCACATTTCCCAGTAGGCGTTGCGGGGGTGCGGATCATCGGTGTACTCGATGGACACCGGCCAATTGTTGAGCAATGCGTAGCGTACCTGGGCCGCGATTTCGGCATCGGTGAACTCGGGCAGGTAGGAGAAGGTTCCGTGACGCAGATACATGGGAAGGTCCTCTCGTTCAGCGGCTGGCCGTCGGCACGGCATCCGGTGCGTCGGTGGAGGTGTAGTCGAAGGTGACATCGCCCCAGGTCGAGAGCGCGACATCGAGCGGGCGGCAGATCTCGGCAGCCTTGCGCAGCACCTCCGGCCCCTCCTTCAGCAGGTCGCGACCCTCGTTGCGGGCCTTGACAACCGCCTCCAACGCCACCCGATTGGCCTCCGCGCCCGCGGCGATGCCGAGCGGATGCCCGATGGTGCCGCCGCCGAACTGCAACACCACGTCATCGCCGAAAAGGTCGAGCAGCTGGTGCATCTGCCCCGCGTGGATACCGCCGGAAGCGACGGGCATGACCCCACCCAGACTCGCCCACTCCTGATCGAAGAAGATGCCGTTGCCCGGATTGGTAGGAATGTGGTTCTCCCGCAACGTATCGTAGAAACCCCTGGTCGTTGCCGGATCACCCTCCAGCTTGCCGACCACGGTGCCCGCGTGCAGATGATCGACGCCGATCAGCCTGCACCACTTCGCCAGCACCCGGAAGCTCACACCGTGGGTCTTCTGCCGGGTGTAGGTGGAGTGCCCCGCGCGATGCAGGTGCAGCAGCACACCATTGCGCCGCGCCCAGTGCGACATCGACTGCATGGCGGTGAATCCGACGGTGAGGTCCATCATGATCACGACGCTGCCCAGTTCCTTGGCGAACTCGGCGCGCTCGTACATCTCCTCCATCGTTGCCGCGGTGACATTGAGGTAGTGGCCCTTGATCTCCCCGGTTTCGGCCACCGCGCGGTTGACGCCCTCCATGGCGAACAGGTACCGGTCGCGCCAGCGCATGAACGGCTGGGAGTTGATGTTCTCATCGTCTTTGGTGAAATCCAGGCCGCCCTTGCACGCCTCGTAGATCACCCGCCCGTAATTGCGCGCGGACAGACCGAGTTTCGGCTTCACCGTCGCACCGAGCAGCGGCCTGCCGTATTTGTTCAGATACTCGCGTTCCATGACGGTGCCGTGCGGCGGGCCCTGGAAGGTCTTGACGTAGGCCACCGGAATCCGCATATCTTCCAGGCGCAATGCCAGCAGCGGTTTGAATCCGAAGACATTGCCGATGATCGAGGAGGTGAGGTTGGTGATCGACCCCTCCTCGAACAGGTCGAGATCGTAGGCGATATAGGCGAAGTACTCACCTTGGCGGCCGGGCACCTCATCGATGTGATAGCACTTGGCCTGGTAGCGATCGTGCGCCGTGAGTCGGTCGGTCCATACGACAGTCCAAGTGGCCGTTGAGGATTCACCCGCAACGGCGGCCGCGGCCTCGATCGGGTCAACGCCCTTTTGCGGGGTGACGCGGAAGACGGCCAGGACGTCGGTATCTTTGGGGACGTAGTCCGGCGCGTAGTAGCCCATCGAAGCGTAGGAGTGCACACCCGGATCCCAGCGGTTCGGTTCGGTTACCTCGGTCATCATTCCTCCGCTCCGGGTGAACGCCTGATGAGTTCAAGGATGACCGGGGTGTTAACGACAAACAATTTGATTGTTTCTCGGAATACTCAACGGATTCATAGGGTTTGATACCGTCGAATTGTGGGTATGGTGAGTGCGGCTCGGATGGAAACATTCCTGGCCGTGGCCCGACAGGGCAGCATCCGCCGCGCGGCCACCCAGCTGCATATCACCGAGGCCGCGGTGTCCGCGGCCGTTGCCCATATCGAAAAGCAGCTCGGCGCGAAGCTCATCGCGAAGTCCGGACGCGGCATCGCGCTCACCGAGGCGGGGCGCATCTACTCCGAATACTGCCGCACTATCCTCGGCCTGATGAAGGAGGCCTCCGCGGCCGTTCGTCGCGCCGAAACCGGCAAGCTCCGGATCGGCGTCGTCGCCACCGCGGGTGAGTACGTGCTGCTGCGACTGCTCGCATCCTTTCGCAATCGCTATCCGGATATCGAACTCAGCCTGTCGGTACACCCACGCGACGTGCTGTTCCTCGAACTGCACCACCACGAAACCGATCTCGTCATCGCTGGCCGCCCACCCCGCGACACCGGACTGGTCATCCGGGCCCGCCGCCACAGTCAGCTCGTCGTCGTCGGCGCCCCCGGCTGCCCGGATCCGCTGCACAGCACCTGGCTGCTGCGCGGCCGCGGATCCGGCACCCGCGACGCCACACTCAGCCTCATCGACCGCCTCGAAATCGCCCCGCCCACGCTTACTCTGGGTAGCCATGGCGCCGTCCTCGCCGCTGCCCGCGAGGGCCTCGGCGTCACCCTCATCCATAGTGACGCCCTCGCCCAGGACCTGGAATCCGGTCTGCTGCAAGTACTCCCGGTGGACGGCACCCCGATGGATCGACCCTGGCACGCCATCACCACCCGCACCCCCACCCCGACAACGCGACTGTTCCTCGCCCACATCCTCGACCCTGCCGAGGTCGGCCCGCACGCCTTCCACGCTGGTTAGCCGCACCGGCGGATGCCCGCCCAGGACGGTGCTCGGGGGGTACCGGGCAGGCAGCGCCTGCCGACGAGCAGGAGACTCGGGCAACGTCATTGCTGTACAACGTCTTCCGGAAGAATGGGGTACTGTCTGCGGGCCCCGGCCGCTCGCGGCTGCTCGGGACAGTATTGTCGTACTCCGGAATCGAGGCAAGTGCATGAATCACAAGCTCTGGTTGCTCGGGCGATCCGCCACCGTCGGTACTCATATATTGGGCGAGAAGATCACCCGACCGAAGGCGCGGTCCATCGACGATGTCCCGGTTTCCGGCGAAAAAATCGCTCCCGAGTGGCTGACGGCTGTCCTATGTCGCGATGTTCCCGGTGCCGAGGTGCTCTCATTCGACACGTCCAACGGCAGCCGCGGCACCTCCACCCGGGTCGCGATCCGGGTCGACTACAACGACGTGGGCACTCAGGCAGGATTGCCCACGGAACTGTTTGCGAAGACGACCACAGCCTTCAGCCAGCGCATACTGCTCGGCGGCGGACAGATGATCGACGGGGAGACCCGCTTCTTCCGGGACTTTCGGCCGCGACTCGACATGGAGGCCCCGATCGGCTACTGGGGCGCCTCCGACCCGTCGTCGTGGCGGTCGATCGCGCTCATGGAGGATATCGTCGCGACGCGCGGTGCCGTGTTCAGCGAGCCGACTGCTCCCATCGCCCGTGACCAGATGGAAGATCTGATCCGCAATCTCGCCCGGCTGCACGGCACGTTCTGGGAGGACTCGGCTATCGCGGTCCTCAACACCCCGGCCTACATGCTCGACGCTTATCTCGCCGCGATCGATATGAAGAAGCGCTGTGAGGTAGGCCTGCGCCGGGCGGAAGAGGTCGTTCCCGAAGCCTTGCACGGGCAGAGCGAACGATTGTGGGCGGGTGTCGAGCGGGCCATCACCATCGCGACCGACGACGTTCCCGCGACCTTGTTGCACGGCGACCCGCACATCGGGCAAACCTACCTGACTCGCGACGGGCGGATGGGGTATGTCGACTGGCAAGTGGTGATGCGCGGCGGGTGGGCGCACGATTTCGCCTATGCCGTCAACTCCGGATGTGAGCCCGAGGACCGTCGTGCATGGGACCGCGAACTGTTGAAGGCGTACCTGGACGAGCTCGGACACGCCGGCGGTGCGGTGCCGTCGTTCGACGACGCCTGGCTGCTGTATCGGCAGCAGTCCATGTTCGCCTACGCGGCATGGGCTTTCACGATCGGCCGTGCGGCGTATCAACCCAAGATGCAATCGACCGAAACATGTTTGACGCTGTTGAAGCGCATCACCACCGCGATCGACGATCACGATTCGTTGGGAGCCCTCGGCGTCTAGTCCGGTCGGGCGGGGTTCGGTACTCGCGGAGTGTCAGGTACCGAACCCGACCGTCGCCCGGGTAGTACTTGCCTCGGCAGTCCATGCGCATCGCATACGAACAGTCTGGAGTTTCTTGTTGAGTACGCCGCAGTCCCAGGTGCGCCCACAGTCGTGCCCGGTCATCCACGGCTCGCCGATCGCTTCCGACGGCCCGCGAATACCGCTGCACTCGCCGGAGTTCGCCGCCGATCCGCACCATATATATAGTGAAATGCGAAGACAGTATGGCTCTTTGGCGCCGGTCGAATTGGCGCCGGGCGTACCCGCCACGCTGGTGATCGGCTACAGCACCGCGGTGCGAATCCTCAACGATCCCGATCACTTCCCCGCCGACCCGCGCGCCTGGCAGACGACGGTCCCCGCCGACTGTCCGATCCTTCCGCTGCTGGAGTGGCGTCCCATGGCCAGCAGAAGCACCGGGACGGACTTCGTGCGTTATCGGCAGGCGATCACCGCGAGCATCGACGCCGTCGACCTCTACGCCATGCACGACATCGTGGAGAGTATCGCGACCCCCCTGATCAACAGCTTCTGCCAGGCGGGCCGCGCGGAGCTGATCAGCCAGTACGTGTACCCGCTGGTGTTCGAAGTCGTCAATTCCATGCTCGGCTGCCCACCGGAGATCGGGCAGCAGGTGGCCGCCGGCACGGCCGCGCTGCTCGAGGGGGTCGATGCCGAAAAGGGCAGCCAGATGCTCGGCGCGGCACTGATGAATCTGGTGACCCTCAAACGAACGGAGCCCGGAAACGACATCACCTCGGTCCTGCAACAGCATCCGGCCGCTCTGGATGACGTGGAGGTCTCGCATCATGTGTCGCAGGTCTACGGCACGGGCATCGAGTTCGAACTGAACCTCATCGTCAATACCCTCCTGCTGATCCTCACCGACGATCGTTTCGGTGACAGTGTCCTGGGCGGGAATCTGTCCTCGCGGGAGGCCTTGGATGAGGTGTTGTTCGATGACCCGCCGCTGGCGAACCTACTGATCACCTACCCTCGCCAGCCGATCCTCGTCGACGGCGTGTGGCTGCCCGCCAATCAGCCGGTCGTCATCAGCATGGCTGCCTGCAACAACGACCCTGCCATCCGCACCGATGACCTGACAGGTAACCGCTCCCACCTGGCTTGGGGCATCGGCCCACACGCCTGCCCCGCGCAATCCCTTGCCTATTTGATCGCTCAGGATGCCATCGACCAACTCCTCGATGCCCTGCCCGAAATCCGTCTCGACAAACGGGACGGCACGCCGATCTGGCGGCCGGGGCCCTTCCACCGGGCACTGACGGAACTGCCGGTCACCTTTCCGCCCGCCTCTCCGTTGAACGCGAACATCGAACCCGTACGCCCACCCGACCCGCACACAGCCAGAGGCTAGTGGGTGCGGCCGTACCCCTACATCGGCCGATGTAGGGGTACGCCTACTACGAGCGAGCCCACCGCTCGTACCGATCGATCGAGCCCGCTTTAGGCAGTGGGAAGGGGTGGGCGGTGGAGTCCGGGGGGCACAACACCCGGACTCCACCCGACTGGCGATCGACTGATCGCGCAGGCTGTCAGCCGAAATTCGCCGTTGCGATGATTGTCGCCCAAATACCGGCTCAACAGCATGTTTCCCTGTTACGAGCCCGTGAAATTCGTATTCCCAGACAGCGCGATTTCCGTCCAGGTTCTATCGGAGGGCATCGCCACGCCTGACCATGCCCGACGAGGGCGCGCGGCTGTGCCAGACTGGCGCGCATGACCGGTGGGGAAGGGTTGATCACCAATGTTTCCGATACCGCGCGGTGGGTGGCCGCCTACCGGGCCACCGAGACGGCGCGTGCGGACGCACTGTTCCGTGATCCACTCGCGCAACGGCTGGCCGGGGAGCGCGGCCATGCCATCGTCGCGGCCGCGCCCCGCATGCTGCGCGGCGGGTGGGCCGTGGTCACCCGGACCAAACTCATCGATGACCTGATCGCGACCGCCATCGGCGAGGGCTGTGACCGGGTGCTCAATCTCGCCGCCGGACTGGACACCCGCCCCTATCGCCTGGACCTGCCCGCCGATTTCGTCTGGGTGGAGGCCGATCTACCCGCACTGACCACCGAGAAGCAAGCTGCTCTCGCGGACGAGAAGCCGCACTGCACCCTGATCCGCCGCGGCGTCGACCTCGCCGATCCGTCCGCGCTGGCGCAGTTCCTGGACGCGGCACTCGGCCCGCTGGGACCCGAAAACTCCCCCGCCACAAAGGCTTTGGTGCTCACCGAAGGCTTGCTCATGTATCTCGACGAGGAAACGGTCCGGACCATGGCCACCGCCCTCACCCGGCCGGAGATCAGCTGGTGGGTCATGGACATCACCATGGCGATGAGGCGCATACGCGCCAGTTCGATGTTCGTGAACGCGCCGCTGAAATTCGAACCGAGCAATGGCATCGCCTACTTCGAGAAGCTCGGCTGGCAGCCTCGCGAGGTCGAACATCTGCTCGTGCGCGCCCGCAAGTTCCACCGCGCCCCGTGGTACCTGCGTCCCTTCACCTACCTCCCCCAGCCCAACCCACGCAAACCGGGCCGCAATCCCTGGTCGGGAATTGTTCGCTACCAGCGCGGCTAGCGCACGGCTCAGAACTGGCTGTGCTGGGAGTCGAAGGTCAGGACGCGACCGCCGAGCAGGATCTGGCAGCCCGCGACCAGGGTGGTCGGGTGGTTCGGCATCGCCCGGATCCACTCCTGATGCCCGGGCATCCTGATGTAGGTACCGTTGGCCGACCCCTGGTCGATCGCGGTCACCTCCCATTCGACCAGCCGAATCTCCACATGCGCCCGCGACATTCCGCCCGACCGGTCCGGCAACCGAATCGGTCGCGCACCGCGCCCCGCCGCCGCCGCATGCTCGGGTTCCCGCCCGAGAACGATGTCATTGTCGAGTACGAACGACGTTCCGTCATCGAGCATGAGCAACCCGAGCGGCGGGCGAATCCCCTCGGTCAACACACAGGTCAACTGATCCATCCGAATCCCGCACACCGCGCAGAACGACACCCGCGGATCATTCAGATGCTGTCGCGAACACATGAACCCCCGAACAACAACCCCGCCGTCATCGGGCATCACCACCGGTACCACCCCGCGGGTACGAACCGGCACTGGAATCGGCACATTCGGCACCAATGTATCGGTGTCGAACTCCGGATCGCGCCGGGACTCCGCACTCGGGCGCGCGCCGTCATCCACCTCAGCACTCTTGCGAAGCCCAACCGGTTGTCCCACCGGGACACTCGATGACGGATTCGGCGAGTCCCCCACCCCGCGGTCCACATCGTCGGATTCCACCGGACGAGAAGCAGCTACACCTGACTTCCGTGCAGCCGGTGCACGATCCGCCGCAGGCGCGCCGAACCATAGCACCGCCCCGGCCCCTGGCACGGTGCCCGCTTCGAGCCCCGCGATACCGCGCCCCGGTAGCGTGCTCGGCCCGTCCTCGTCCACGAACAACCCCACCCCGATATCGGGTGCCGGAATCACCACCCGATCCACGGTGAATCCGGCGTCCCTGCCGTGTAGCACCTCCGCGCGATCCGAACTCTCCAGCACCGCCGTCACCCCGCCGTGCAGAAACAGGGCCACCCCGTCCGCACTCGGGGTGATCACCCCGAACTCCACCTGATCCTCGTTGTCCAGATTCATCAACCACGTGGTGGCAAGGCGTGCGAATATGCGTCCGGTGCGTGGTTTCTCCTCGGCACCGGCCTCCCGCGCCAGTCCGAGCAGCGCCGTCATCGTCCGACCCGCGGGCGATTCGGAACTCGCGGCGATATCGGCGCGGTGGGCGACCACAACGACCACCCCATCGGCATTCGCGATCAGATGCGTACCACCCGGCAGCACCTCGAGCTGCGGATCGTTCATAGGAATCGACCACCCCGGAACCGCCACCTGTGGAACACCAACCGCATCGGCCCGTTGACAATGAGCCAGAACACGATCCAGGTGACGGTGAACTGGATGAGGAATGCCGTCAGCGATGGGTGCAGCGCTCGCGGGAGCACAATGGTCGTGTGGTCTACGAGAACCCACATCAGCGCCGCCTCGTTGACGATCGTCCAGAAGCCGAACAGTGTCGGCCAGTCCTTCTCCCATCGGAACTGCTGTAGGAAATGGTAGAGCAGCTCCCACAGCACACCCACAAGCACGGTCGTGAGCAGCACCGACAACGTCACGCGATACGCCTGACCCAGGGACAGGGATCCGGTCGGCAAAACCGGGGTAATGATCACCGCGACAAGGAATCCGAGGATGCCGAGTGCGAGTATCCGGGTCTGGATTCGCCCGTTCAAGGTGAGCAGCATTTGTTCAGATCTTCTTGTTCGTCGCCCACAACCACCATTGCCGTGACGAGCGCAGCGGTCCCATGCGTTGGCAGAAGCCCAGCGCCGCAAGATCGTCCGCGATCTCCTGCGCCGCGATCTGCAAGCCGAGGAAGGTATCCACCCCAGGAAACGGACCACCCAGCGTCGCGCTACCCGATGCATAGATGCGTCCGCTGCCGCTTCGCGTGCCGATCAATTCGAAGGTGGTCGCCACATCCATCCGCCCCACCGGATTGCGCCCGGCCCCAGCGTGATCCAGCAGATCCGCCAGCAAGCGATGTTCGCGCACATCGGCCTCCAACCCGGTGCAGTCGATGATGTAGTCCGCGGCGGTATCGAAGGGCTGGGTCGGTGGCGGAAACGGCAGCGGCGCGCTCGGATCCGGCACGATGGTCGTGATCACCCCATCCCGCCCGGGCGCGGGCCGCAGATCGCGCGCCGTGCCCGCCAGCACCTGGTACCAGCCCTGCTTGCGACCGCGCCGCAATTGCTCCTGCCAACCGTCGCGGATGGGGGTGCTGGTGCCGCCCATCTCCTGGTAGGCCCGCGCGCGCCGTTCACCTTGCAGCGTGCGCATTTTCGCCTTGAGCTGCCCGCCCCACACCGACTTCGGATAGTTGAATCCCTGATAGGACCAGCCGTCACCGGACCTGCGGCGGTTGAAGAGGTTCGAGCCCTGCGTCTTACCCACATAGTGGCGGAAGAGATGCAGAATCCGTGTATTGAGTTGAAGCTGGTCGCGATCGTCGATGATCCGCTGCAACACCCGACTGGCCACGATCCCGCTACCGCGAATCATCACCGTGCACGGCCTGCGCTGCAGGGCCTGGTAGACGTGCTCATGCGGTTCGTAGGCATTGACCACCCGCGTCGGATCGCGATACTTCTCCCGATATTCCTGCAGATCGGGCAGCAACTTCAGCCCCGGATACCCAACGGCCACATGGACATACGTACTGCGGAACGCGATCCGCTTGGTCGGTGTCGCACCGGCGGGTGGGGTGAGGATGGTGAAATATCCACCGCCGTACCGCTTGCGCACCATGCGTACCTGCCCTTTGTGCAACGATCCCGCATACCCGATCCGATGGAACTCGCGCTCCATCGAAGCGAACGCCTGCCCCGCCCTCGGCGTGTAGTAATTGGCGAAGATCGGCTCGGTGAACACATTCCACAGGGGCCGGATCGTTTTCTCCGCCAACGCCTCACGCACCGCATAGGACGGAAACCCCCAGATATTGTCCGGCGTCGACGCCGAATCACTGCGCAACCGCTCCCCGCGCGGAATCTGCGACACCCGCGTCAGATACTCATACGACGACCATGGCACCTCCTGCGGTCCGAGCACCGCAATCGACGCCACCGCGACACCGTAGATCCGCAGGGTGTCATAGGTGACGAAGGACCCGATGCCACTGCCGATCGTCACGAACGGAACGTCCACCACCGGAATCCCCGCCCGGCCCACCATCTCATCGGTCCACACGTCGGTTTCGACGAGTTCCCGGGTGATATCTCCCCGCATTTTCGGGATGCTACCGGCCGGAACTTAGCAATGGCTTTCGATTGCCTTACCCGACGCGCACCACCGATCTGCGCCAACCTGCCACGCCGCGCCCCCTCGCGGACGTACCATCCCTGCGTGGCCGACGCGATTCGTTCCACCCCGCTGCGGGTTCTCGTCTACAGCAACGACGCCGATACCCGGCGCCAAGTGATGCTGGCACTGGGCAGACATCCGCACCCCGAACTACCCGCCTTCGAATACCTCGAGGTGGCGACCGCCCCCGTGGTCATCGAGCAGATGGACGCGGGCGGTATCGACCTGGCCATCCTGGACGGGGAATCCGCCCCGGCGGGCGGACTCGGTATCGCCAAACAGCTCAAGGACGAGATCGACCAGTGCCCACCGGTTCTGGTGCTGACCGGTCGCCCCGACGACGCCTGGCTCGCGAACTGGTCACGCGCCGAGGCCGCGGTGTCGCATCCGATCGATCCGATCCGGCTGACCGAGGCCGTTGTCGCGCTGCTGCGCAATCGCACCGCGGCCTGACCGAATTTCGCCGGTCAGCCCAATAGCCACATCGCGCCCGCGTCCTCGGACGCGGGCACTTGAATGTCACGTGACGGGGCGCCCAGCGATCCCGCGGACCGGATTACCGCCGATTCAGTCATAAATAGCAGTCCCGTTTTCGATCAAACTCCCCATTCGAATGCACGGTCGACCCGTCGCGTCAGTTGTAGGCTGTGCCGTAGCTCACATGGGCGCGAGCCTCGATATGACAGACCCGCGCGGTGCGAGTAGGCCATGAGGCGAGTCTGACCGAGGCGGACAACGACGTCAGCCCGCCTCGGAAGCTGCCGTCATTCCGACGCCGACCAGCACAATCCCGGCGCCTTCGGGGGATATGACGCCCAACCGCCAGCTATAGCTCGCAAGGAGGGGAAGTGCAGTCGTGAATATCGAGATGCCCACTCTGGTCCTCGGCGCGGTCGCCGCCGCGTTCGCGGTTTTCTCCATCATCCTCTCGGCCCTCGTCGGCCCGAAACGATACAACCGGGCCAAACAGGAGGCCTACGAGTGCGGCATCGAACCGACACCGCACGCCGTCGCGGGTGGGCCGGGAAATGTTACCGGACAACGCTTTCCGGTGAAGTACTACCTCACCGCCATGCTGTTCATCATTTTCGACATCGAGATCGTGTTCCTCTACCCGTGGGCCGTCCACTTCGATGCGCTCGGTCTCTTCGGTCTCGCCGCGATGGCGCTGTTCATCTTCAACGTCTCCGTGGCCTACGCCTACGAATGGCGGCGCGGCGGTCTCAGCTGGGACTGATCGCCCGTATGGCCATGGCATACCGAGCAATACGCCGCCAGCGACATACGCACAGTGGAAGTGAGAGTTAGTCGAACATGGGTCTCGAGGAAAAACTGCCCAGCGGCTTCCTGCTGAGCACGGTCGAAGATTTCGCCGGATACCTGCGCAAGGGCTCACTGTGGCCCGCCACCTTTGGTCTGGCCTGCTGCGCCATCGAGATGATGGCCACCGGTGCCGGGCGTTTCGATATCGCCCGCTTCGGCATGGAGGCGTTCCGCGCCTCACCGCGGCAGGCCGATCTGATGATCGTCGCGGGTCGGGTCAGCCAGAAGATGGCACCGGTACTGCGTCAGGTCTACGACCAGATGACCGAACCGAAATGGGTGCTGGCCATGGGCGTTTGCGCGTCCTCGGGCGGCATGTTCAACAACTACGCCATCGTGCAGGGCGTGGACCACGTGGTGCCGGTCGACATCTACCTGCCCGGGTGCCCGCCCCGCCCGGAAATGCTGTTGAACGCCATCCTGACCCTGCACGCGAAGATTCAGGAGATGCCGCTCGGCGTCAATCGCGAAGAGGCCATCCGCGCCGCCGAAGCGGCCGCGCTGGCGTCCACGCCGACCATCCGGATGGAGGGTCTGCTGCGATGACCTTCGATACCCCCGACAACACCGAGACCAGGACACCGCACGAGTTCATCGATGCCGCGGCCACCGCCGGTCCGGAAGGCACACCGCCGGAACCGGATTCGCCACCGGCCGAAGTGATCGGTGTGCGACGCGGCATGTTCGGCGTCAGCGGGACCGGCGACACCTCCGGGTACGGCCGTCTGGTCCGCCCGGTGACACTGCCGGGCAGCACCCCCGCGCCCTACGGCGGCTATTTCGACGAGATCGTCGGCGAACTCCATGCCGCCCTCGGCGCGGTCGATACCCGCTGGGAGAGCGCCATCGAGAAGGTGATCGTCTTTCGCGGCGAACTCACCCTGCACGTGCGCCGCGAACACCTCGTCACCGTCGCTATGGCATTGCGTGATACCGCCGCCCTGCGTTTCGAGCTGTGCCTCGGCGTGAACGGCGTGCACTATCCCGAGGACACGGGCCGCGAATTGCATGCGGTGTGTCACCTCATGTCGATCACGCACAACCGGCGCCTGCGCATCGAGGTGTCCGCACCGGACGCCGACCCGCATATCCCGTCGCTGTTCAGCGTGTATCCGACCACCGACTGGCATGAGCGGGAAACCTACGACTTCTTCGGCATCCTCTTCGACGGCCACCCCTCGCTGACACGCATCGCGATGCCCGACGACTGGCGTGGCCACCCCCAGCGCAAGGACTACCCGCTCGGCGGGATCCCGGTCGAGTACAAGGGCGCGCGCATTCCGCCGCCCGACGAGCGGAGGGCGTACAAGTAATGAACGACATCGACACCCGGCCCGGCGTCAACAACGACACCGGGCCCGACCCCGCTGGCAAGCCGAAGATGGAACCGACCGTGGTGACGGTGGCCGGCCAGGACTGGGACGCAGTCACCGAAACCCTCGACGGCGCGGGCGAAGAACGCATTGTTGTCAATATGGGCCCACAGCATCCGTCCACACACGGCGTGCTCCGGCTCATTCTCGAGATCGAGGGCGAAACGGTCACCGAGGCCCGCTGCGGCATCGGCTACCTGCACACCGGCATCGAGAAGAATCTCGAATTCCGCAACTGGGCGCAGGGCACCACCTTCGTGACACGGATGGACTATCTCTCGCCCTTCTTCAACGAGACGGCCTACTGCCTGGGCGTCGAGCGACTGCTCGATATCGAGGATCAGATTCCCCAGCGCGCCACCATCGTTCGCGTCATGCTCATGGAACTCAACCGGATCTCTTCACATCTGGTGGCGCTGGCGACCGGCGCCATGGAATTGGGTGCACTCACTCCGATGCTGTTCGGTTTCCGGGAACGCGAACTGATCCTGGACGTCTTCGAGACCATCACCGGCCTGCGCATGAACCACGCGTACATCCGCCCCGGCGGCCTGGCCCAGGACCTGCCCGATGACGGCGTCACCAAAGTCCGTGAACTGCTTACTCTTTTGCCCAAGCGACTGCGCGATATGGACCATCTGCTCACCCAGAACCCGATCTGGAAGGCGCGCACCCAGAACATCGGCTACCTCGATCTCACCGGCTGCATGGCGCTCGGCATCACCGGCCCGGTACTGCGCTCCACCGGTCTGCCGCACGATCTGCGCAAGGCCGCTCCGTACTGCGGTTACGAGAACTACGAATTCGACGTTCCCACCACCACCGGCTGTGACTGCTACGGCCGCTACTGGATTCGGGTGGCGGAGATGAAGGAGTCGCTCAAGATCGTCGAGCAGTGCCTGGACAAACTGCGGCCCGGCCCGGTGATGGTGGACGACAAGAAGATCGCCTGGCCCGCCGATCTGCAGCTGGGCCCGGACGGACTCGGCAACTCCCCCAAGCACATCGGCCGGATCATGGGCACATCCATGGAGGGACTCATCCACCACTTCAAACTCGTCACCGAGGGCATCCGGGTTCCCGCGGGTCAGGTGTATGTGGCCGTCGAATCGCCGCGCGGCGAACTCGGCGTGCACATGGTCAGCGAGGGCGGCACCCGCCCGTATCGCGTGCACTATCGCGACCCCTCGTTCACGAATCTACAAGCGGTGGCGGCGATGTGCGAGGGCGGGATGGTCGCCGACGTCATCGCCTCCGTCGCCAGCATCGACCCGGTCATGGGCGGAGTAGACCGATGACCGAGATCTTGCTGAAGCTTTCCACCCGGCCGCAGCCGTTCGCACCGTATGTGCGCGAACGGCTCGAGATCGATGCGAAAGAGATCATCGCCCGCTATCCGGAGCCGCGCTCCGCGCTGTTGCCGCTGCTGCATCTGGTGCAGGCCGAGGAGGGCTGCGTCACCGGCACCGGGATCGAATTCTGCGCCGACCAGCTCGGCTTGACCGGTGCGGAGGTCACCGCGGTGGCCACCTTCTACTCGATGTACCGGCGCACCCCCACCGGCGACTACCACGTCGGTGTCTGCACGAACACCCTGTGTGCGGTGATGGGGGGCGACGCCATCCTCGATGCCCTGCGGCAGCGCCTCGGTATCGGGCACGGCGAGACCACCCCGGACGGGGCGATCACGCTCGAGCACATCGAGTGCAATGCCGCATGCGATTTCGCGCCGGTGGTCATGGTCAACTGGGAGTTCTTCGACAACCAAACCCCGGAATCGGCTGCCGCGCTGGTGGATTCGCTGCGCAGGGGCGAGCAGGTGACGCCGACGCGCGGCGCCCCGCTGTGCACCTTCAAGCAGACCGCGCGCATTCTGGCCGGATTCCCGGACGAGCGCCCTGGCGTCCTCGACGGCGCGGCGGGCGAGGCGACGCTGGCCGGGCTGCGGGTCGCGCGGGAACAGAATATGCAAGCGCCGGAACCGAATTCGGAGGATGTGTGATGACACTGACTCCCGTACTCACCCGGTACTGGGATGACCCACAGTCGTGGACCATCGAGCACTACCGGCGCCACGACGGCTATCAGGCGCTGCGCAAAGCCCTGCGCATGCAACCCGATCAGATCATCCAGACAGTGAAGGACGCGGGCCTGCGCGGACGCGGCGGCGCGGGGTTCCCGACCGGCATGAAGTGGAGCTTCATCCCGCAGGGGGCGGGACCGGACGGGGTAGCCAAACCGCACTACCTGGTGGTCAATGCCGACGAGTCGGAACCTGGTACCTGCAAGGACATTCCGCTCATGTTGGCCACCCCGCACACCCTCATCGAGGGCGTGATCATCGCGGCCTATGCGATCCGGGCGGCACACGCGTTCATCTATGTGCGCGGCGAGGTGGTTCCGGTGCTTCGGCGGCTGCAGGCCGCGGTCGCACAGGCGTATGCGGCCGGATTCCTCGGCAAGAACATTCTCGGCTCGGGCTACGACCTGGAACTGATCGTGCACGCCGGAGCCGGTGCCTATATCTGCGGTGAGGAAACTGCACTGCTGGATTCGCTCGAGGGTCGGCGCGGCCAGCCCCGGCTGCGGCCGCCGTTCCCGGCCGTCGCGGGCCTGTACGCGTGCCCGACCGTGGTCAACAATGTGGAATCCATTGCCAGCGTGCCGCCGATCGTCCTCAACGGCACCACCTGGTTCCGGTCTATGGGCAGTGAGAAGTCCCCGGGCTTCACGCTGTACTCGCTGTCGGGTCATGTCGCCCGGCCGGGCCAATACGAAGCGCCACTGGGCATTACGCTGCGCGAACTGCTCGGCTATGCCGGTGGCGTGCGGGCCGGACATCAGGTGAAGTTCTGGACGCCGGGCGGTTCGTCGACACCGCTGTTCACCGACGAACATCTCGACGTGCCGCTGGACTACGAGGGTGTCGCGGGCGCCGGATCCATGTTGGGCACCAAGGCACTACAGATCTTCGACGACACCACCTGCGTCGTGCGCGCGGTACTGCGCTGGACCGAGTTCTACGCCCACGAATCCTGCGGCAAATGCACCCCCTGTCGCGAGGGCACGTACTGGCTCGTCCAACTACTTACCCGCATCGAGGCGGGCCGGGGCACCACATCGGATATCGAGAAGCTCCTCGATATCAGCGACACCATCAACGGCAAGTCGTTCTGCGCACTCGGCGACGGCGCGGCCAGCCCGATCATCTCCTCGCTGAAGTACTTCCGCCAGGAATACCTCGACCATCTGCGGCTCGACGGCTGCCCGTTCGATCCCGCGCGATCCACCGCCTGGGCCGAAGGAGTGCAATGAGTACAGCATCGCGTAGCGATTCCGCGAGGGGTGGCGGTCGGGCGACGGGTGGGCCTGCCACAGTGAATACCAATACCAGTGAGCTGGTTCCGGCCGATCTGGTCACTGTCACCATCGACGACACCGAGGTCAGTGTCCCCCCGGGCACCCTGCTGATCCGGGCCGCCGAACTGATCGGCATCCAGATCCCGCGCTTCTGCGACCATCCGCTACTCGACCCGGTCGGCGCATGCCGTCAGTGTCTGGTCGAGGTCGAGGGGCAGCGCAAGCCGGTCGCCTCCTGCACGATGGCCGTCGCCGACGGCATGGTCGTGCGCACACAGCTGACCTCACCCGCCGCGGATAAGGCGCAGGAGGGGGTGATGGAGCTGCTGCTCATCAACCATCCCCTCGACTGCCCGGTCTGCGATAAGGGCGGCGAATGCCCGCTGCAGAACCAAGCGATGTCCAGCGGTCGGCCCGAGACCCGATTCGACGGTGTGAAGCGCACCTACCCCAAGCCGATTCCGCTCTCGACCGCGGTGCTGCTGGACCGGGAACGCTGTGTACTCTGCGCCCGCTGCACCCGCTTCTCCCAGCAGGTCGCCGGCGATCCGTTCATCGAACTGATGGACCGCGGCGCACTCGAGCAGGTCGGCACCGCACAGGCCGAACCGTTCGACTCCTACTTCTCCGGCAATACCGTGCAGATCTGCCCGGTCGGCGCGCTCACCGGCACCAGCTACCGGTTCCGGGCCCGCCCATTCGACCTGGTCTCCAGCCCGAGCGTCTGTGAGCACTGCGCATCGGGTTGCGCGCAGCGCACCGACCACCGGCGGGGAAAGGTGCTGCGCCGCTTGGCCGGTGACGATCCGCAGGTCAACGAGGAGTGGAACTGCGATAAGGGCCGCTGGGCATTCACCTACGCGACCGAACGCGACCGGCTGACCACACCGCTGGTACGCGGCTGGGACGGCAAGCTCGCGCCCGCATCCTGGTCCGAGGCGCTGGCCGCGGCTGTCGAGGGGCTGGCATCGGCCGTCGGCAATGCGGGCGTCCTGGTCGGCGGTCGCGTCACCGAGGAAGACGCCTACGCCTACGCCAAATTCGCTCGAATCGCCCTCGGCACCAATGACATCGACTTCCGCGCCCGGGTGCATTCGGTCGAGGAGGCGGACTTCCTGGCGGCCCGGGTAGCCGGACAGGGCGTCACCGTCGACTACGACGCGCTGGAGAATGCGCCGGTCGTGCTGCTCGCCGGACTCGAGCCGGAAGAGGAGTCGCCGATCATCTATCTGCGGCTGCGCAAGGCCGCACGCAAGCGCGGCATGCCGATCTTCTCGCTCGCCGCCTACTCTTCGCGCGGACTGGACCGGATGTCGGGCACCCTGCTGCAGGCCGTGCCCGGTACCGAACCCCAGCTGCTCGATGCCCTGCGCACCGGTGAGATCGCAATGGATTCCGCCGCTTCGGCGACCGCCGCGCAGCTGCTGCGTCAGCCCGGCGCGGTGGTCCTGGTCGGTGAGCGGATGGCCGGAATTCCGGGTGCGTTGTCGGCAGCGGTCCGCCTCGCCGACGACACCGGTGCCGCGCTGGCCTGGGTGCCGCGGCGTGCCGGTGAGCGCGGTGCGATCGAGGCGGGCGCCTTGCCCGGACTGCTGCCCGGTGGCCGCCCGGTGGTGGATCCGCGTGCGCGCCAACAGGTTCGCGCGATCTGGAATGTCCCGGACCTGCCGGTCACCGTCGGTCGCGATACCGCCGCCATCCTGGAGGCCGCCCCGACTTTGGGCGCGCTGGTCATCGGCGGGGTCGATATTGCCGATCTGCCGGATTCGCAGGCCGCGCTCGATGCGATCGATGCCGCCCGGTTCGTGGTCAGCCTGGAGTTGCGGCGCAGTGCCGTCACCGAGCGCGCCGATGTCGTCTTCCCGGTGGCCTCGGCAATGCAGAAGTCCGGCACGTTCCGCACGTGGGAGGGCAGGCCGCGGCAATTCGATGCCGCACTCGGTGATTCGATGGTGCGCCGCGAAGCCGCACCGCTGTCGGATCAACGGGTACTGCAGGCGATCGCGGACGAGATGAAGGTGGCGCTCGGGCTCCCCGATACCGCGGCCGCGCGCGCCGAACTCGCCGAACTCGGCGCCTGGGACGGCCCGCCGGTCGCCGCGCGCGCCCATCTGCCGCATCCGGTTCCCCAGACGACTCCGGGCACCGCCATCCTGTCCAGCTGGCGAATGCTGCTGGATCAGGGGCGCATGCAGGACGGCGAGCCGAATCTGGCGGGCGTTGCGCGCCCGCCGGTGGTGCGCCTGTCCTCCGCAACCGCCGCCGAAATCGGTGCGGCCGACGATGACCAGATCGTCATCGCCACCGAGCGCGGCGCCATCACGCTGCCGCTGCTGATCACCGATCTGCCCGATCGCGTGGCATGGCTGCCGTTGAACTCGCCGGGCTGCTCGGTCAACGAACAGCTCGCCACCCAGCCGGGCGGTGTGGTGCAGCTGCATCGCGCCGACGAGAGGATGAAGGAACACCGCCATGAGTGATCTCTCTCTTTTCGGCCACGACCCGCTGTGGCTTGTCATCGGGAAATCCCTGGCGATCTTCGCCTTCCTGCTGCTCACGCCGATGATGGCGGTGTACCTGGAACGCAAGATCGTGGCGTGGATGCAGATGCGCGTCGGCCCGAACCGGGTCGGTCCCAAAGGCACCCTGCAGGCCGTCGCCGACGGCGTGAAGATGGCGTTGAAGGAAGATATCGTTCCGGCGATCGTCGATAAGCCGATTTTCATTCTGGCGCCGGTGATTTCGGTGGTGCCCGCATTCATGGCGTTCGCGGTCATCCCGTTGGGGCCGGAGGTCTCGATCCTCGGTCATCGGACCGCGTTGCAGCTCACCGATCTGCCGGTGGCGGTGCTCTATATCCTCGCCATCACCTCGATCGGCGTGTACGGGATCGTGCTGGCGGGCTGGTCGTCCGGTTCGACGTATCCGCTGCTGGGCGGGTTGCGTTCGACCGCGCAGGTGATCTCCTATGAGATCGCGATGGCGCTGTGCTTCGCGACGGTATTCCTGCTCGGCGGCACCATGTCCACCTCCGGCATCGTCAAGGCGCAGGAGGGCACCTGGTATGTCTTCCTGCTGCTGCCGTCGTTCCTGATCTACTGCGTATCGATGGTCGGCGAGACCAACCGCGCCCCGTTCGACCTGCCCGAGGCCGAGGGCGAACTGGTCGGCGGCTTCCACACCGAGTACTCCTCGCTCAAATTCGCCATGTTCATGATGGCCGAATACATCAATATGGCAACGGTTTCCGCGCTCGCCACCACGCTGTTCCTCGGCGGCTGGCATGCGCCGTTCCCGATCAATCTGTGGGACGGTGCTAATTCCGGTTGGTGGCCGGTGCTGTGGTTCACGGCCAAGATGTGGACGTTCCTGTTCGTCTTCATCTGGTTGCGCGGCACACTGCCCCGCTTGCGCTACGACCAGTTCATGAATCTCGGCTGGAAGCTGCTGATTCCGACCTCGCTGCTGTGGGTGATGCTGGTCGCCACCGCCCGGGTGCTGCAGAACGAGGGCTATAAAGTCCAGACGCCGTTCCTGGTGATCGGCGGCCTGATCATCTCCGGACTGATGGTGCTGATGTTCCTGCAGGCCGGACGCAGGCAGGGGGTGCCGCCGACGGCCGAGGAACCCAGCCGACAGGAGTCGGGCACAGCGGGCACGGTCTTCCTCGGCTTCCCGACGCCACCACTTCCGGATCCCGCGACGCGGCGTCCGGAACCGAAGCCCGGTCTGTTCGAGCCGCTGGCGGGATTCGCGGTCACCCTGCTCACCATGTTCAAGAAGCCCAATACCGAGTCCTATCCGGAACAGAAGGTGCCGACCGCGCCGCGCTATCACGGCCGCCATCAGCTCAATCGCTATCCCGATGGTCTGGAGAAGTGCATCGGCTGCGAGTTGTGCGCGTGGGCCTGCCCCGCCGATGCGATCTATGTCGAGGGCGCGGATAACACCGAGACCGCCCGCTTTTCGCCCGGTGAACGCTACGGGCAGGTCTACCAGATCAACTATCTGCGCTGCATCGGCTGCGGATTGTGCATCGAGGCATGCCCGACCAGGGCGCTGACCATGACCAACGACTACGAGATGACCGATGACAACCGCGCCGATCTGATCTACGAGAAGGATCGGCTCCTCGCCCCGCTGCAGCCAGGGATGACCGCACCGCCGCATGCGATGTATCCCGGTGCGACGGAAGGTGACTACTACCGCGGCGATATCCCGGGCGGTGAAAGCGGTTCGGATACACCGGATTCCGGCACCACCAGGGAGCCTGCCGCCGCGGGCGCGGAAGGAGGCGCACGGTGACCGAAATGATACTGGCCGCCGAACCGCTGACCCACACCTCTACCGGTGAGGCCGTCCAATTCTGGATCCTCGGCCCACTCGCGGTGATCGGGGCGCTCGGCATGGTGTTCGCGGGCAAGGCAGTCCATTCGGCAATCTGCCTGGCAGCGACGATGATCGTGCTCGCCACCTTCTACATGGCACAGGACGCGCTGTTCCTCGGTGTCGTGCAGATCGTCGTCTATACCGGCGCGGTCATGATGCTGTTCCTGTTCGTGCTCATGCTGGTCGGCGTCGACTCCCCGGAATCGCTCGGGGAAACGCTGCGCGGACAGCGCCTCGCTGCGAGCACCGTCGGCCTCGGCTTCGGGATGCTGCTGATCAGCGGTATCGCGAACGGCATTCGCAACTCCCGAATCACCTATCCGGCAAAGGGTTTCGCGTATCAGGAGGTGATCGCGCAGCTCGCCGAGCTGATATTCGTCCGGTACGTGTGGGCCTTCGAACTCACCGGCGCATTGCTCATCACCGCGACCATCGGCGCGATGATCCTCGCGCACCGGGAGAACTTCGGGCCGCGTCTGGATCAGAAGGAACTCTCGCGACGCCGGTTCCGCAGTGCCTACGACCCCACCCGCCCCTCGGATCGGGCCACCCCGCTGCCGACGCCCGGCGTGTACGCCCGGCACAACGCGGTCGATATTCCGGCGCGGCTGCCGGACGGTTCGTTCGAGGAGTTGTCGGTCAGCACGATCCTGCGGCACCGCCGCACCAGGGCGCTCGAAGAGGCCGCCGTCATCTCGGTCGGCGCCACTCCGACATTCGCTGTCGAAGCCTCCTACGAACCCGAAAATCCCACGGACGTCGACGATTCGACGCAGGCTGACGAGGAAGGCAAGCGGTGAATCCTGAGAACTACCTGTTCCTGTCCGCCCTGCTGTTCACCATCGGCGCGGCCGGTGTGCTGCTGCGGCGCAATGCCATTGTGGTGTTCATGTGCATCGAGCTGATGCTCAATGCGGTGAACCTCGCCTTCGTCACCTTCGCCCGGCTGCACTCGAATCTGGACGGCCAGGTGTTCGCGTTCTTCACCATGGTGGTGGCCGCGGCCGAAGTCGTGGTCGGGCTCGCCATCATCATGACCATCTTCCGCACCCGCCGTTCGACCTCGGTCGACGACGCCAACCTGCTGAAGTTCTGACGTGGATACCGCAACGCTCTGGGTGCTGCCCGCACTGCCGCTGGCCGGTGCCGTCGTACTGCTGCTGCTCGGACGCTACAGCGACAAGTGGGGGCATCTGCTCGGCTGCGCCACCGCGCTGGCCTCGTTCGGCTTCGCCGTCGTGGCGTTCATCGATATGCGCGGCCGCGATGACGCCGCCCGCGCGATCCACAACGATCTGTTCAGCTGGGTTCCGGTCGACGGACTGCAGGTGGACTTCAGCCTCCAATTGGACCAGCTGTCAGTGTGTTTCGCACTGCTGATCACCGGAGTCGGATCGCTGATCCACATCTACTCCGTCGGTTATATGGGCCATGATCCGGGACGGCGGCGCTTCTTCGCCTACCTGAATCTGTTCCTCGCGGCCATGCTGCTGCTGGTGCTGGCGAACAACTACCTGGTGCTCTACCTCGGCTGGGAGGGCGTCGGCCTGGCGTCCTACCTGCTGATCGGATTCTGGTACCACAAGCCGACCGCGGCGACCGCGGCCAAGAAGGCGTTCGTGGTCAACCGGGTCGGTGATATGGGCCTGGCCCTTGCGATGTTCACCATGTTCGCGACCTTCGGCTCGATCGACTTCGGCGCGGTATTCGCGACCGCGCCGAAGACGAGCGAGGGCACGCTCACCGCTATCGGGCTGCTGCTGCTACTCGCCGCCTGCGGTAAGTCCGCGCAGGTGCCGCTGCAGTCCTGGCTCGGGGACGCAATGGAGGGTCCGACCCCGGTGTCCGCGCTCATCCACGCGGCCACGATGGTGACCGCCGGTGTGTACCTGATCGCGCGCTCCGGGCCGATCTTCGATCTGGCCCCCAATGCGCGGCTCGGGGTGGTGTTGGTCGGTGCGGTGACGCTGCTGTTCGGCGCGATCGTCGGTTGCGCGAAGGACGACATCAAGAAGGCGCTCGCAGCGTCCACCATGAGCCAGATCGGTTATATGGTGCTGGCCGCCGGTCTGGGCCCGGCCGGATACGCCGTCGCCATCATGCATCTGCTCACCCACGGCTTCTTCAAGGCCGGGCTGTTCCTCGGGGCCGGATCGGTGATGCATGCGATGGACGACGAGACCGATATGCGCCGCTACGGCGGCCTGCGCAAACTGCTGCCGATCACCTACATCACCTTCGGGCTCGGCTATCTGGCGATTATCGGAGTGCCGCCGTTCGCCGGATTCTTCTCCAAGGATCGGATCATCGAGGCGGCGTTCAACCAGGGCGGCGCAAGCGGTTTCGCCTTGGGGACGGTGACCCTGGTCGGTGCGGGGCTGACCGCGTTCTATATGACGCGGGTGATGATCCTGACCTTCTTCGGCGAACGCCGCTGGAAGGCTGATACCCATCCGCACGAGTCACCGGCGGTGATGACCGGGCCGATGATTCTGCTCGCCATCGGATCGGTCGCCGCGGGTGGGGTTTTCGTCCTCGGGTCCTCACTGCAGAACTGGCTCGAACCCGTTGTCGGGGCACATCACGGCGAGGAGGTCGTGCCCGCGGGCGTGGTGACCACGCTGGCCCTGCTGGTGGTCGCGGTCGGTATCGGCTTCGCTTACTACCAGTACGCCCAGCGCGAAGTGCCCGAGACCGCACCGGAAGCGGTATCGGCGCTGACCATCGCGGCTCGCAATGACCTCTACGGCGATGCGTTCAATGAACGCGTATTCATGCGCTCGGGTGCGTATCTGACCCAGGCGCTGGTCTTCCTCGACAATCGCGGCATCGACGGCATCGTCAACGGAACCGCCGCGCTGATCGGCAGACTGTCCGCGCGGATCCGGCGGGTGCAGTCCGGATTCGTACGCTCCTACGCCCTGTCCATGTTCACCGGCGCGGCCATGGTCGCGGCAGCACTTTTGGCGGTGAGGCTCTGGTGAGTTATCCCCGGTTGATCGCGCGGTTGCGTCCGGCAGCGGCGGTGCTCGTACCCGATGTATCCATGTTCACCGGCGCGGCCCCGGTGGCCGCGGCCCTGCTGGCAGTGAGGCTCTGGTGAGTGACTTTCCCTGGTTGACCACGCTGTGGGTGCTGCCGATTGTCGGCGCGGTGGCGGTGCTGATGCTGCCCGCATCCCGGCGCACTCTGGCCCGCGGTCTGGCGTTCGGTGTCGCGTTGGCGGTGCTGGTGCTCGGCATCGTACTGGCGGTGCGCTTCGAACCCGGTGGGGCGCAGTATCAGTTCGTCGAGTCCCATGAGTGGATTCCGGCCTTCGGCGCGGGCTATACGCTCGGGTTGGACGGGATCGCCTTGGTGCTGATCCTGCTCACCGGGGCGCTGGTGCCCCTGCTGATCCTCGCCGGTTGGAACGACGAACGTGAGGTCGGTAGCGGACGCCGGGTGTCGCACACCTACGTCGCGCTGACGCTGCTCGTCGAGGCGATGGTGCTGATTTCGTTCGTCTCGCTGGACATTCTGCTGTTCTACGTATTCTTCGAGGCGATGCTCATCCCGATGTACTTCCTCATCGGCGGATTCGGGCCGCGCAGTGCGGATCTCGCACATCGCCAACAGCGTTCGCGGGCGGCGGTGAAGTTCCTGCTGTACAACCTGTTCGGCGGCCTGATCATGTTGGCGGCAGTGATCGGGTTGTATGTGCTCACCGCGCGGCAGGGGCTCGGGTCCGGATCGTCGGGCACCTTCGACTTCCGCACGGTCGTCGCGGCGGCCAATGCCGGACAGCTCGGTGCGGGTCCGGCAGTGCTCAACGCGCTGTTCCTCGGATTCATGTTCGCCTTCGCGGTCAAGGCACCGCTGTGGCCGCTGCACACCTGGCTGCCGGATGCGGCGGTCGCGGCGACGCCATCGAGTGCGGTGCTGATGATGGCGGTGGTGGACAAGGTCGGCACCTTCGGCATGCTGCGGTACTGCCTGTTGCTGTTCCCGGATGCTTCGGGAACCTATGCGCCCCTCGTCGTTACGCTCGCGGTGATCGGCATCATCTACGGTGCGCTGCTGGCCATCGGGCAGACCGATGTGATGCGCCTGATCGCCTACACCTCGATCTCGCACTTCGGCTTCATCATCCTCGGCATCTTCGCGATGACCCGTCAGGGCCAGACCGGTGCCACGCTGTATATGGTCAACCACGGCATCTCGACGGCCGCGCTGTTCCTGATCGCGGGATTCCTGGTGTCGCGCAGGGGAACTCGTGTGATCGCCGCCTACGGCGGGGTGCAGAAGGTGGCGCCGGTGCTCGCGGGCACCTTCATGATCGCCGGTCTCGCCACGCTGTCGCTGCCCGGTCTCGCGCCGTTCATCAGCGAATTCCTTGTGCTGTTGGGCACCTTCACCCGCTACGGGTTCGCGGCGGTGGTCGCGACCGCGGCGCTGGTACTGGCCGCGCTGTATGTGCTGTGGATGTACCAGCGGATGATGACCGGTCCGGTCAAGGAGGGCAACGAGCGGCTCTACGATCTGGTCCCGCGCGAGTTGGCCGTGGTGGTGCCATTGATCGCCGCGCTGCTGTTCCTCGGCGTCTATCCGAAACCGGTGCTGGACTTCATCAATCCCGCGGTGGGCCAGACGCTCACCACCATCGGCGTCCACGATCCCGCACCGAAGACGCCCGCGATCCCAGAAGCAGGACCCGCCGGGGCCGATCACGGAGGTGCCCACAAATGACAGTGCTGCTCGCGGCCAGTGTGCCCGCGCCGAGCATCGAATACGCCAAGCTGTCGCCGATGCTGATCGTCTTCGGCGCCGCGGTGATCGGGGTGCTCGTGGAGGCGTTCGCGCCGCGTCGCCACCGCTACGCCATCCAAGTGCCCCTGGGGCTGGCCGGATTGGTTGCGGCGCTGGTGGCGGTGGTGCGGTTGTCGGGGACCGAGGCGACCGCGATGGTCGGTGCGGTCGCGATCGATGGCGTGACCCTGTACCTGCAGGGCACGATTCTGGTGGTGTCGATTTTGGCGCTGCTGTTCATGGCCGAGCGCGGTGCGGAGCCCCGGCCGCAGGGCCGCTCGGGACCAGGGACCTGGAGTCTGGCCGCGGCCACTGTTGGTAGCGGAGTGGACGCGTTCACCCCGCAGGCCTCCGCGGTTCCGGGCAGTGCGAGCGAAATGGCCGCGGTCCGTGCGGGTATCGCGACCACCGAGGTGTTTCCGCTGGCCATGCTCGCGATCGGCGGACTGCTGCTGTTCCCGGCGTCGAATGATCTGCTCACCATGTTCGTCGCGTTGGAGGTGCTGTCGCTGCCGCTGTATCTGCTGTGCGGGCTGGCGCGGCGCAAGCGACTGCTCTCCCAAGAGGCGGCGCTGAAATACTTTCTGCTCGGGGCGTTTTCGTCCGCGTTCTTCCTCTATGGGGTTGCGCTGCTGTACGGGCAGGCGGGCACGGTCAAGCTCGGTGGTATCGCCGAGGCGATAAAGCAGCACCCACAGAACACCACCCTGGCGCTGCTCGGTGTGGCGATGCTGGCGGTCGGCTTGTTGTTCAAGATCGGCGCGGTGCCGTTCCAGTCCTGGGTGCCCGACGTGTACCAGGGCGCGCCGAGTGCGGTCACCGGATTCATGGCCGCTGCGACCAAGATCGCCGCCGTCGGCGCGTTGCTGCGAATCCTGCAGATCGCCGTCCCCGGTCTGCGCGACGACTGGCGGCCGGTTCTCGCCGCGGTCGCCATCGCGACCATGGTCATCGGTGCGGTCATGGCCATTACCCAGACCGACGTCAAGCGCATGCTCGCCTACTCCTCGGTCGCGCACGCCGGTTTCATCCTCATCGGCCTGGTCGCGGCGAACGAGGCGGGTACCTCGGCCATCCTGTTCTATCTGCTGGCCTACGGTCTCGGCACGCTCGGCGCCTTCGCGGTCGTCAGCCTGGTCCGCGACACCACGGGCGATGAAGCCACCGCCATGTCACAATGGGCCGGTCTCGGTCACCGATCCCCCTGGCTGGCAACGGTTTTCGCGCTCTTCCTGCTCTCCTTCGCCGGTCTGCCGCTGACCGGCGGTTTCGTCGCGAAGTTCGCCGTCTTCCAAGCCGCGGCCTCCGGTGATGCCACCTACCTGGTGATCATCGGCGTCATTTCCAGTGCCATCGCCGCCTTCTTCTACATTCGCGTCATCGTCCTGATGTTCTTCACCGACCCACCCGCCGACGCCCCCACGGTCGCCGCCCCATTCCTGACCACCACGGTGGTTGCCTTCACCGCGGGTGCCACGGTCCTGCTGGGCATCCTCCCCCAGATGCTCCTCGATTTGGCCGACCGCGCAGCGACTTTCGTCCGCTGAGTCCATCCCGACCAGAACACCGCCGCACCCTTTGAGGGTCCGGCGGTGTTCTGGTTCTCCAGACACCCTCACCCTGCGCTGCCGTGAGCGAACCTCAGCTCGTTCGGGTGAGGTGAACGGTGAGTTCTGCCGAACCCGCGGTACCGCGGTAACCGTCCGTGAGGTTGGTGACCAGAATGATGTCGTTGGCCAGAGTTTCGCGGCCGATGAACTCTCGATGGTGCTTCACCGCGTCCAGTACATCGTCGGGGGCTGCGATGGTCAGTGCGATTCGGTCGGAGATGTCCAGACCGGCGTCGCGGCGGGCTTGCTGGGCGACGCGGATGACATCGCGGGCGATGCCCTCCACAGCGAGTTCGGGGGTGATGTGGGTGTCGAGGGCAATGGTGGTTCCGCGCTGGGTTTCGACGATCCAGCCACTGCGCGGGGTTTCGGTGATCGACACGTCGTCGCTGGTGATCTCGAGTGGTTCGCCGTTGTCATCGATGGTGGCCGTGCCGTGTTCGCGTAGTTGCGCGACCAGGTTCGAGGCCTCGGCGGCCCGGATGGCGTCGGCGACGGCGGGGGTTTGTTTGCCATAGCGTTGGCCGAGGGCACGGAAGTTCGGTTTCACCGCGATATCGGTCAGGGAACCGGTCGTATCGAGCTCATCGATCGTTCTGACGTTCAGTTCATCGGCGATGACTTCGATCAGCTCCGGCGGGAGCTGAACATGTGGTGGCAGGCCGAGAAATGCCCGAGCCAACGGCTGCCGGATGCGGATGCCGCTGGTTTTGCGGGCGGCGCGCCCGCCCTCGACCGCAGCGCGAGCGATCGCGACCTGTTCGGACAGGGTGGCGTCGACCAGTGTGCTGTCGGCGAGCGGCCAGTCGGTGAGGTGCACGGATTCGACGGCGGCGGGGTCGCCGGGGCGGATAACCGTTTGCCAGATCTCCTCGGTGATGAACGGCATGATCGGCGCGAGCAGGCGGGTCAGTACCTCCAGGCATTCGTAGAGAGTCGACAGCGCATCCTGCTCGCCGTCCCAGAAGCGGGAGCGGCTGCGGCGCACGTACCAGTTGGACAGATCGTCGATGAATCCGGCCAGCAGCCGACCCGCGCCAGCGGTGTCGTAGCCGTCGAGTTTTTCGTCGACCGCGCTGGTGAGGGTGTGCAGTTCGCCGAGTATCCAGCGGTCGAGGATGGCGCGATCGGTTGTCGGGCGGGCGGTTTCGGGTCGCCAGTCGGTGTGGCTGGCGTAAAGGGTGAAGAAGGCCGCGGTGTTCCAGTAGGTCAGCAGCACGCGCCGGGTGATGTCCTCGAGCGGGCCCGCGCCGACGCGGCGTGGTGACCATGGGGAGCCGGAGCAGGCCATGAACCAGCGCAGCGCGTCGGCCCCGTGGGTGTCCATCAGCGGGATCGGGGCGAGGATATTGCCCAGGTGCTTGCTCATCTTGCGGCCGTCTTCGGCCATGATGTGCCCAAGGCACACCACGTTTTCGTATGGGGAGCGGTCGAAGACCAGGGTACCGATGGCCATGAGAGTGTAGAACCAGCCGCGGGTCTGGTCGATCGCCTCGCAGATGTATTGCGCGGGAAAGCGTTTCGCGAACGCTTCGACACTGCCGGGAGTGTACGGGTAGCCGAGGGAGGCGAATGGCATCGCGCCGGAGTCGTACCAGGCGTCGATTACTTCCGGCACCCGCGTCGCGGTCCGGGCGCAGTCGGGACAGGGGAAGGTGACGGCGTCGATGTAGGGCCGGTGCGGATCCAGATCCGATAGATCACGTCCGGCGAGTCGACCGAGTTCGGCGCGGGATCCGATCGCGGTGATATGCCCGGAGTCGCAGCGCCACAACGGCAGTGGGGTTCCCCAATAGCGGGAGCGCGATACGGCCCAGTCGATATTGTTGGTCAGCCAGTCGCCGAAACGCCCATCCTTGATGTGGTCGGGGAACCAGGTGGTGCGTTCGTTCTCCCGTTGCATCGCGCTCCGGACGCTGGTGGTGCGGATGTACCACGACGGCTGTGCGTAGTACATCAGCGGCGTGTGACACCGCCAGCAGTGCGGGTAGGAGTGCTCATACCGCTGGTAATCGAGTAGCAGTCCGCGCTTGGTGAGGTCGTCGACGAGGAATTGGTCGGCGGCTTTGAAGAACAGTCCCCCGACCAGCGCGACGGTATCGAGGAACTTCCCGTCGGGGGCGATCGGGTTGACCACCGGCAGGTCATTGGCCCGGCATACCGCCAGGTCGTCGGCACCGAACGCGGGAGCCTGGTGTACCAGCCCGGTACCGTCGGTGGTGGTCACGTAGTCGGCCACCACCACTCGGTGCGCATCGGGGATCTCGACCAGATCAAACGGCCGTCGATAGCGCAGCCCGGCCAGCTCACGGCCGGTGAACCGGGACAGCGGCTCGGCGTGGTCCCCGAGCACCGCCGCCATCAGCAATTCGGCCACCACGAACAGACCGGCGGGGGTGCGGGCCAGCACGTAGGTGACGTCCGGGTGCACGGCGACGGCGGTGTTGGCGACCAGCGTCCACGGAGTCGTGGTCCAGATCAGCAGGTGCACATCGTCGTATCCGGCCAGCGGCTCGGTCAGCGGAAACCGCACGTACACCGAGGGATCGGTGACGGTCTCGTAGCCTTGGGCGACCTCGTGATCCGAGAGCGCAGTACCACAGCGCGGACAATACGGAGTCACCCGGAAGTCCTCGACCAGTCGGCCGTCACCGTGGATCTTCTGCAGTGACCACCACACGCTGTCCACATATTCCGGAGACATGGTGGTGTAGGGGTGATCCAGGTCGATCCAGTACCCCATCCGGCGGGTGAGCTGTTCGAATTCATCGACGTGCCGCAGCACCGACTCCCGGCAGCGTGCGTTGAACACGTCGATGCCGATTTTCTCGATATCGGGTTTGCCCGACAGCGCGAGTTCCTTTTCCACGGCCAGCTCGACCGGCAGCCCGTGACAGTCCCATCCGGCCTGCCGCGGCACCGAGTACCCCTTCATCGTGCGATACCGCGGAAAGATGTCCTTGAAGACCCGGGCCTCGACGTGGTGGGTGCCCGGGGAGCCGTTCGCCGTCGGCGGGCCCTCGTAGAAGACCCAGCCAGCGGCCTCACGGGTGCGTTCGGTGCTGCGGCGGAACACATCTTTGGCGCACCACCAGTCGATGATCCTGGCATCGACCTCCGGCAGGTTCACCCGCGTCGGCAACGCGGCGAACGGCGACACCACAACCTCGTCCGTCATGGAACCAGATCCCTCGTTTCATCAACCCGCATGAGAACAGCCTGCTCATGCGGGGACGAAACACCCTGGCGCCAGGGAACTCCGCGGTACCACCCCGCTTGCACCAGTCGATACCGATGCCTCTTCGTTCGCCGCTGTGACGTGCGGCCGACGTCCGGTTCTACTAGGGGCGGACCCCGTTCTTCCGGAAGCTCCCCGGTGATGGCCGGATCAATGCTGCTGCCGCGACTGTAACAAGCATTGTCGGCCGCGCGCGAGATCTTTTCGGGCTCATGACCTTCGAACAGGTCGGCGCGCAGGACATTCGCCTATCGCGGACCGGATTTCGCAGGGTCCTTTCGTCTGAATCTGGCGCTCAGGTGCGATCGGGTGAATGCCGTATTGAGGCGGTCGAGTAGAGGGGTGGGCGGATCGACGCCCCGTAACGCCTCGGTGAGCAACCGGATCGGTTCGGTGCACGAGGTGTAGCGGGCACCGGGGTCCTTTTCGAGCGACCGGTGCAGGATCGCGTCGACCTCGGGCGGGATCCAGTGTTGGCGCGCGGAAATTTCGGGGGGCGGGTCGTGCAGTTGGGCCTCCGCGGTGGCCATGAGATTCCCGCGGGGGAACGGCGGGCGGCCGGTGAGCAGTTCGATGGCGGAGCAGACCAGTGCGTACTGGTCCGTCGCTGGGCACACCGCACCCGCCCGCAGCAGTTCCGGCGCGGCGAACGGCACCGAGACGACGACGAAACCATTGGTGGCCAGCGGTGGTTCGGGCCGGTGCAGCCAGCGGGCCTGATCGAAATCCGAAAGTTTTACCGTCGCGGCATCATCCGCACCGACCAGCACATTCGCCGGTTTGACGTCGAGATGGACCACATCGTTGGCGTGCACGAAATCCAGTCCCGCCGCGACATCGGTCAGCATGCGCAGCACCCGCGGCAGGTCCGGACGTCGATGCGGCATCCGCACCAGTGCCGACCCGGTCGAGCCCGCGACGTATTCGTGCGCCGACCACAGCCTGCCGTCGGTTTCGCCGTGTGTGTACATCCGCACAATATTGGGATGTCGCAGTACCGACAGAATGTCGAACTCGTGCACGAATCGCGCACGCGCCTCGGGCGACCGGCTGTCCTCCGGCCCCAGCACCTTCAGAGATACCGGTCGCGACTGTTCCAGATCCTCGGCCAGATACACATCGCTGCTACCACCATGGCCGAGCCGGGCCTGCACAACAAATCCAGCAAACTGGTCATTCGGCTCGAGTACCACGGCCTCACCATAGTTCGCCGATATCCGGCATCGACGGCGCAACCCACCGCTGCTGGGAAGAGATGCCCCGTCGGTGAGTGCACCCGATGCGGAGCTGGCCTACGAAGTTGCCGCGAGCACCTCACGGAGCCGAGCGGCGAATGCGGCTGCATCCTCGACGAATCCGGTGTGTCCGCCCGGGAATATGGTCGGCGTGACGCCGATGGCCGTGCCGAGGGCGCGGGACGTGCGGTCGCAGAGCTGATCGGTCGAATCGGCGCCGATACCGATGATGATGCGAGCCGGAGTCGATTGCAGCACAGCGCTGTTCGGCGCCCAGGTAACGGTGCCGTGGAGTTCGTGGCCGAACCAGTAGCGCTCGCTGGCGAGTTGACGTGGTTCGCGCTCGCCGCCGAACATCTGCTGCAGCACCGGTTCCGGCATCTGGATGTTGGCGTTGGCCATGAACTTGCGCCAGGCGCCGACCACATCGCCGGTGCGGTAGGTGGCGATCATGTCCTCGGTGTTGGCACGCACTCGGTCGCGGTCGTCGAGCAGTTCGCCGAGCGGGGGCTCGTGGGCGATCACGGTGGTGACCAGGTCGGGCCGGGATTCGGCCAGTGCTAGCGCACTCGCGGCGCCGCCGCTGGATCCGAAGACCACCGCGGGACCGATGCCGAGGTTGGCAATGAGCCGGGCGACGTCGTCGGCGCGCAGCTGCGGAGTCGAGTCCTGCTCCGGATCGTCGAGCACACTGTCCTGGTGCCCGCGCGGGTCGGTGGTGAGGACGGTGTGGTCGGCAGCCAGCAGCTCGGCCAGCGGAGCGAAGGCCGCCGCGTCCATCGGTGCGCCGACCAGCACGACCAGCGGTCCCTCACCGCGCACCTCGTAATGCAGCTGCGCCCCGGGCACGTCGAGGGTATGTGCGGCGGCGGTCGAAGTCGGGTTCATCAAGGTCTCCTCGAGCAGTAGTGACGGTTGTTCGTGAATGTGGACCGCCCCGCCGCACCGAACTAATCGGTCAACCACCAACTTTCTCGCGCAACCCTCGTGTCACCCACCGTGTGCACTCCCCCTGCGCTGTACAGCAACTCCGGCGAGACGCCGCACTCCCCCTGCGACGCAACGCTGCATCCGAACTCCGGCGGCCGCTCCGCCCCAGCTCGAGTTGAGCGGGGGGCGCCGCATGGGTAGACGATTGCCAAAGCTAGGCACCTTAGGTTATAACCTAATTATCCTAGTTTGAGAGAGAGGGGCTATGTCACCACGTGCCGGACTCACTGCCGAGCGGATCACG
Organism: Nocardia sp. NPDC004604; assembly: GCF_040609795.1. NCBI lineage: Bacteria > Bacillati > Actinomycetota > Actinomycetes > Mycobacteriales > Nocardiaceae > Nocardia > Nocardia sp. NPDC004604. The sequence continues at coordinate 22,095 of NZ_JBEXLC010000040.1, read as the reverse complement.
CAGGCAGCGGCCGAACTGGCCGACGAGGTCGGGTTCGACAACATCACCGTGGCGGCGCTGGCCCGGAAGTTCGGTGTGAAGGACGCGAGCCTCTACTCCCACATCAGGAATCTCGAGGATTTACGCAATCGGGTGGCCATGCTGGCCGCCGACGAGAAGACCGGCCGAATCGCCGCGGCGGTGGCCGGACGCGCCGGACGCGATGCCCTCGCCGCATTCGCCGACGAGTGGCGGGGCTACGCATTGGCACATCCGGGCCGTTATGCCGCCACGCAGATGCCGATGGATCCGAGCGTGGCCGCCGGATGGGCCGGTGGGCGGCGCGCGATCGATCTGACCTATGGGATGCTGCGCGCCTATGGTCTCGGCGAACCCGATATCACCGATGCGGTTCGCCTGTTGCGCAGCACATTTCACGGATTCACCGCCCTGGAGGCGAGCGGCGGGTTCGGCCACTCCCGGCCGGCCACCGCCTCCTGGGACCGCATTATCGACGCTTTGCACCTCACTCTCACCCATTGGCCGTCGACCGACGAGAAAGCGAAAACCCAGTGAGAACAGAAACATTGGCCGTGCCGGGCGCCACCCTGTATTACGAGGTGCGGGGCAGCGGCCCGGTGCTGCTCCTGCTGCCCGGCAGCGGCGGCGATGCCGGAATCTTCGATCCGGTCGCCGATACCCTCGCCGAGCACTTCACCGTGGTCGCCGCCGATCCGCGCGGTTACTCCCGCAGCGTCCTGGACGATCCCGAACCCGTGGACCAGCGGATGGAGGTATTCAGCGACGATGCCCATCGCCTGCTCGAACACCTCACGCCCGCAGGCGAATACGCCTATGTCACCGGTATCAGCGGTGGTGCGGTCGTGGCACTGGACCTGCTCGCCCGCCATCCCGACCGACTGCGGTTGGTGGTCGCTCATGAGCCGCCGTGCTTCGCGATCCTCCCCGATGCAGACGCGCACCGGGCGATGGTCGAGGAGGTGATCGAACTCTGCAACGAGCAGGGCCCCGCCGCCGCTGGCGCGCGCTTCGTGCAGGCCGTCGGTGTCAGGTCCAAGCCGCTGCCCGATCCGGCGGAGGTCCCGGCCCGCACCGCCGAAATGCTCGGCCGTCTCATGGCCAACACTGCGGTGATGTTCGCCCACGAACTGCGCCAGGTCACCGCCTACCGCCCCGATATGGCCGCACTCGCCGTCGTCCGGGATCGCCTCGCACTGGCCGCGGGCCGCGAAACCCGTGGCCAACTCCCGTACCGCACCGCCGAAACCATTGCGAGCGAATTGCAGCACCCGCTCGTCGAATTTCCGGGCGGCCACAGCGGAGTCCGCGAAACCCCAACCGAATTCGCCCGCACCCTGCTCGAAACGCTGACGGCCAGCGCCGTCGAACGCTGAACCCAGCCCTTCTGTGTCGTCGCTTTTGGCCGGTCGTGATCGGTTGGGCGGCAACACCATTCGACCTAGCTGTGTTTGAAGGGTGGTTCAAGTTGAGGGGCGCCGCTGCACGGCGTCCCTCAACCGGTAGGACGCAAGGTGTCGGTGAGCCAAAGCGACTCGAAAGCTTTTATGCGGCGACCTCATAGATGATTTCGAGGCCATCCTCGTCGTCCCATTGCTCCCCGACCTGAACGAAGCCGTATTGCGATGCCAGCCGGGAAGACGCAAGGTTGTCGGGGCTGATGCTGACGCGAACCATTCGGACCCCCGGTTCCCACGCGGCACGCTGTAGCAAGCACTCCAAGGCCGCACGGGCATAACCGCGCCGGCGCAGAGCCGGATCAACGGCGTATCCGATCTCTACCATTCCCGATGAGTCGGGCGGCGCGTGGAACCCGGCCATGCCAACAGCCAGTTGCTCGGGCACATCCCAGATCACACCGGTGACCCAACCCGCACTGGCCGGATCACGCAACGCCTGCTCGCTGCGCCGCTGCCATGTCCGCCGCGAAACCGGATCCACGAAATACGTTGTCAGCGATACCGGACTCACCTTGTTCGCCGTTGCGAGATCCCCTGCCGCGAGCGCCCGGAATGCCGGACCATTCAGGTGCACGACACGAACACGTGGCCGAACAGCAGACATAGACTTCTCCCTCGATCGGCGCGCGCACCACCATAAACATCCACCTCGAGGGCCGTCCACCGCATTATCCCGGCCGGTGTCGACCGTGTCCGAGGACAAGGCAGGTGTCGGATCCAGCCGTCGTTCAGCGATACTCAATCTCGCTGCGCCGGAGCATATTCCGGCCGACGCCAGGCCGGAACCGACAAATACGTCGCGGCCCGCAAAACCCACTCCACCGGCCCATACGCATGCCCACGCAACCACCGGTCGCTGAGCACGATCTGCACCGCATAGGTCACCAGCGCAATCCCGATAACGCCCGCCGGTGGCACATCATCGGCCAGCGCTAACCCGTAGCCGGTGTAGATCACCATCAACACCACCGACTGCAGAATGTAGTTCGATGCCGCCATCCGCCCGGCCGGGGCGAGCAGCGCGAGATACCGTGCGGTGCGCGCCGATTCGGTCAGCATGATGATCCCGGCGATATACGCGAAGGTCATCAAAGGGTTCACCAATTCCTGGATCCCGGCCCAGTACGACGGCGGCTCGAGCCAATCCATCACATTCGCGAAGGTCACCGCCGAGACCGGCAGCCCAACCGCAAGTCCGCCCACCAACACCCGAGGTGCCCAGCGGCGCAGTGTTTCCCGATCGGTGAACAATTTGCGTTTACCTGCCGCCATCCCGATCAGGAACAATCCGAGCGCCGGAACGCCCTGAGTGAACCAGATCAGGACCATCCATCTCGGCGCCTGGGACAACTGCATCGCGAAGGTGTCACCGAAGCTGCCGGTATATCCCTCCCGCAACGCCACCACGTCGAGCAGATCAGCAAGCGCAATGACATCGCCGGAATTCGGCAGAAACGACCATACCGACCACACGCCGTACAGCACCGCCCCGCCGATCACCGCGCGCCGCGGCCGCACCCACCGCAGCAGAATCAAAATCAGGCACAGGAACGCGTACAGCGTCAGAATGTCCCCGATCCACAGCAAAAATACATGCGCCAGCCCGATCACCATCAGCGCGGCACATCGACGCAGCAACCGCGGATTCGCCGAGACCCCGGCCCGCTGCGCCGCCGCGATCTGCAGGGTGAACGAATACCCGAACAGAAACGCGAACAGTAGATAGAACCGGCCCTCGAACAGCGCCTCCACCACCGCGTTCACCATATGGTCGGCCGTGCCGTCGAAGCCGAGTCGCGGATCGTCGTCGGTCCCGGCGAACGACCAGATCAGCGTGGCGAAATTGACATTCACGATGAGGATCCCGAACAGCGCGAATCCCCGCAGGATGTCGAGCTCGGCGATCCGTCGACCGGATGCCGGAGCGGACAGCACCGATTCGGACATGATCCGAAGGTAAGCGACCACACCGAACCGGTCGTCCTCCCATCGGCCGATTCCCACCCTGATCCGATCCACCCCGAACCGCTACCTCCGGCGTATTGACATCACGCCAGGTCGGCGACCTCCAGATAGATCTGCCGCTCGACGGCGATCTCGACCAGGAAGCCGCGCTCGCCACCCACCGAGGCCGTCCTGTGGAATGCCGCCACCGCTACCTCCCCGACCCGCAACCGCTGGCCAGTGAAATCGCGCTGCCCCAGAATGATCGGCTGTGCCCGCTCGAACTCCAATTCGCTGACATCATCGGGCAGCGGGAGTCCGAGCAGATCGGTGACGGTGCCGGGGATGAGCCGGACCGCGACGATCTGATCGAAACTCGGACGCCGCACGATCCGGTGCGCCAGATACATCTTGCCCGACCGCCCGAAGCACAGATGCGTCAGCAGCTCGGCAGTGCGCAATGGATGCGGATCGAGCTGGGCGAAGGATACGACGTTGCGCACCGTCACGTCGACATCGCGCGCGATCACCGTGCCGCGGCGATCCAGATGTCCGCGAATCAGGTTGCCCCGGAACTCAGTTCGCGGATGTTGCGCGTCCGGACCGAGGTCGGCCAGCGACAGCCCCGCCGGGGCGAAGGCGTGGCAGCCGACAAATCCGGCGCGTCGATCGGCGCCGAGCGCCCGGCGGCCGCGTTCATCCAGTTCGACATCGAGCAGCACCTGAAAGTCGTATGGCGCGAAAATCATCGGCCGATGCGAGAGGTAACAGTCGGTGCCGGTCCCGAACACCACCATCCCGTGTGTACCCACCGTGGGCGCCGACCGGCATGGACCCGCATGCACGGCCGTCTTGGTGAACATCCCACTCATGAGGAGGCTCCTTTCCTCCATCCCCGACCCCCAGCCTGGCTCGAGCGCGCCCCACTGCCACGAGTGTCCGGCTACTCGAATCCCCCGCCCCCCGCTACTCGACCTCCCGGATCCGATATGTCGCCTTCGTTCTCCACGATCCCCCGATTACCCCGACTGGGCAATCGGTCATGATCTGGACATATCGGTCGCCGGTAAATGCCCTGGCAAAGGGCATACAGACCAGGACTAGTTGTAGGTCTTGGTGACGCCGTCGAGCAGGTGCTCGAGGGTGTCGTTGGTGGGGGTGTCGATCATGTCGATCAGATCGGCGGCCACCGCGACGTGGTTGTCGGCGGTGACCTTGGCGAACTGAGTGGGATCGCTGGTGCGGAAGCCGTGCTCGGCGGCCAAACGCTGCAGGTCCGGGTCGGTGGCGAGCAGGCGGCCGATGCGGTCGCCGGATGCGGTCAGCGGCACCAGGGTGTGCTGGGAGAGCACGGTCGGGGACGGGTAGGTCAGCACCATGCCCGGCTTGATCTGCCCGCGCACGGTCGCCTCGACGAACTGCGCCTCGTAGATCCAGACCATCGGCGTCGGACCCATGCCCGCCGAGAGGTATTCGCGGAACGGGCCCTCGGTGGAGTTCTCGGTGTACCCCTGCCGCACGAACAGTCGCGAAACCGTGGGCAACACGGCCTGCTCAGCGGCCGGACCCTGCACGATGGTGTTGTCGTTGGCGACGTGGCTGGCAATGGCCAGGTACATGGCCGCGGAGTTGGAGGTGCGCGGATCGGTGGTGGAAACCAGGATGTTCTTGTGCACCGGGTACACGGTGTTGCCGGGAAGCTTGTCCCACTCTGTGTCGGTGCGCACGAGTTCGAGATAGCGGGCCATATCGAAGGTCGGCACCGGCCCCGGACGCAGCACACCGGCCGCGGTCAGCAGGTCGGCGATCGGCTGGAAGGTCGCGATCGCCATGGGCGAGGAGAACGGCGTGTACTTGGTGCTGATATTGCGTGCCCGCTGGATCCGATCGGCGGCTGGCGCACTGGACGGGAAGGCGAAGTCGTACTTCCCGAGGTCGACCGAGGTCGCGATCTGCCGCGATCCCGCCGGATCGACCGCCACCTTGACACCCTTGCGGGCCAGCGCCTCCACGACGCGCGGATCCTCGAAGAACGCCATCTTCTCCGAACCGACCACCCCGTGCACCGTGGTCACCCCGGGCGCTGCCGCACCGGCCGCGGCCGGTGCGTCGGGCTGCCGCCCGGCGAATCCGACGACAAGTGCGAGGACCAGGACCACGATGGCGGCGGCGAGTGCCAGCAGCCGTTTATCGGCGACGAGCTTGCCCGCACCCGAGGCCACGATCGCGCGGATCCCCTGCGCCTGCGTCCCCGAATCTCCCTGAACAGCAACAGGTTCCGTTCCAGGCTCCGCTGCGGATGCGCTTTCGCCCGCCACGGCCGCCGCCAATTCCCTGCGGGCGATCCGCTCGATGAGAATCGGCACGAATTCCCGCACCGGATGCCCCTCGAAGCGCTGCCGCGCCGTACCCACCACGGTCTCGACCTGATCGGGCGGATAGTCGTCGACCAGGCGATCGGTCAACCGCTGGATGGCCTGCTCTTCGCGGACAGTAACGACACCCACCACAGTCTCCTCGGCGTCCCTTCGGTTTTCCGGTCACGACGGCACTCACCCCTGCCCGCGCCGCCGAACCCTACCCAAATTCTCCGCCACCCCGACACCAGCGCCACCCCCATCACTGGCGAGGGAATCCCATTTCGACTGTGCCAGTGGAGATCTGCCACGGACCGCCACCCACCGCCTCTGCGCAGGTCAGCGCGAAATCACCGGGCGATGGCCCGCTCGTACCAGGGCGGCACCGACCCCGAACCGATCAGAACTCCGACCCGAACTAGCGCCGAAAGTTCAACGGGCTATTCACCTTTCGCCACCCAGCGTTGTCCGCATGTTTCCACCACACCCTGGGACCGCCCTGCCGTGGCAGCAACAACGGACGTGCACGGCCAGCGGCCAGCGGGTAGCTGTTCATGCCTGTCTCGGTTCTCTGGTGCATGAGATGGCAGAGCATGAACATGAGCGGCTAGGGCACCACGACAAGCTTCCCGGTGGCTCTGTTGCTCTCCATGTACCGGTGAGCCGCAACGATGTCGTCCAGGCCGAAGACATGGTCGACGTTGGGTCGATAGACGCCTGCCTCGACCTCGTGGACGATTCGCTGCAACACGGTAGTGCCTGCGCTGCCCTCGAGGTTGTGGCTGTGGAAGGCCGTGAACTTGGTTCCGGACGGGATCATCGCTATCGGTTCGAAGTCCGGAATCAGCCATCCGCTGAGCGAGCCCGCCACGCACACCGTTCCGCCACGACGGACCAGGCGCAGCGAGTCCACCGCCGTGCACGCCCCGACGAGATCCAGCACGTAGTCCGGTCCCTCGGGCCAGACCGAGTGCATGCTCGCGGTCAGCGGTCCACCGGCATCGACGAGCACGTGGTCGACGCCGACCGCGGTCAAGGCGTCGGACCTGTCCTGCTGCCGAGTGGTGGCAGCGATCTCGACACCGTAGCTGGACGCGATCGACGCAGCCGCCATCCCCACAGACGAGGTCCCGCCGCGAATCAGCAACCGGCCCACGGCCTTTGGCACGATCCCCAACGCGTCCAGCGAGCCCCGCGCGGTCAAGTACGTCTCGGGCAGTGCGGCCAAGGCGTCCCAGGGCAGCGTGCTGCTGACCGGCATCAGCAGCGAGTTCGGCAACAGCGCATACTCGGCGTAACCGCCGTCGAACTCCCGTCCCATCTCACCCATCACCGCCGCAACGGTCGTCCCATCAGGGATCGTGGGATCGGTTGATACTGCCACGATTCCCACGCATTCGATCCCGAGCACACGCGGGAACCGCACGTTCGGGGAATGCCCCTGACGAGTCCTCAGCTCCGACCGGTTCAGGCCCGCGGCCTTCACCTGCACCAGGCTCCAGCCCTCCCGAACCGCTGGCACCGGCACCTCGCGGATCTCCAGCACGTCCGGGCCACCCGCCCGGACACAGACCGCCGCTCGCATTGTCGTAGACACGTTTTCGCGCATGCATTCACTGTCGCCCGGAGGCGGTGTGGCCGACCACCGATAGAATGCCAACTTATGCCCGTTGGCCGCCAACTTCCCCAGCCCGGTGGGACATCCCAACTATGGCCTTCCGGAGGGGTTCATCTATGGCCGTCGGGGGGAACAAGTTCGGCGCATTCCCATCCACGTGGACACCTGGTGTACGCGGCCCGTGGTGTCCTGTCGGTGCACACCGAACGCGGCACATCGATCGTTCCGGCCAACCGGGTCGCATGGACTCCCGCCGGATTCATGCACTACCACCGTGCGCACGGCCAGACCGATATGCGGATCGTCTTCTTACCGGCATCCCTGGCCCGGCTCGTACCAGACCATCCTGCCGTGTTCATGACCTCCGACCTCGCCCGCGAAATCCTGCTGACCCTCACGGGCCCACGCAACTACGACCGCGCCGCACGCGACCAAGACCGCGCCGCGCTCGCTCGCCTTCGCCGAGTCCTTGTCGATGAACTCCACGAAGCACACGAGCAGCCACTGCAACTGCCGGAACCACGCGATGACAGGTTGCAAGCCATTGCGCAGTTGCTGTACCAGAACCCCGCAGACAACACGTCATTGGCCGAACTCGGGCAGACGATCGGAGCCAGCGCCCGCACTCTCAGCCGACTGTTCCACAACGAACTCGGCATGACCTTCTATGAATGGCGCACACAGCTACGCATCTATCACGCACTCGTTCTTCTCGCCGACGGCCACGACGCGACCCACGCCGCCCATGCCTGCGGATGGGCGAACCCCAGCAGCTTCATCGCCGCCTTCACCAACATCATCGGCACCACCCCGGGCCGCTACCGCACCGGTCACTATCGCCGGACCACCCCATGACCTGGGCAGTGCGTCGTTCGCCACTGCTCACCCTGACCGAAAGACGACCCGCGGCAGTCGAATACGCGAACTCACCAGTCCGGCAACCCTTTCGAACCTCATCGGCAGTCATGCGTGGCACCACCAGCCGGCCCGGCCCGGCGGCGCCGAGAAGACCCTGCACTGCCAGATCGCATTCGTTCAGTGCTCGACCAGACCCTGCTCGGTCGGGTCGGAACAGGGCGCCGGGGACCCGCAACGGCCGGTAGCCGGTAGGCCCCCAGCCCGAATTCACGGTGCGATCAGGGCCTGGATATCGGGCAGATTCCCGATCCGCTGTGTCGCGGGCCGTCCCGGTGCGTCTGCTTGCGGTGAGCCGGTGGCACGCAACCGGGCCCGTACTTCGGCCGGAGTCTTGCGACCGGTGCCTGCGGCCGCCAGCCCCTGGTAGCTGGCAACCGAGCCGACGACGATCGGGGACGCGCTCGAGGTTCCGCTGAAAGTGTCTGTGTACCAATAGTCTTCGTCTGCACCGCCCTGCAGATCACCGTATCCGGTGGTGGTCACCTCCAGGCCCCAGCCCTGGGCGTCGACGCGGGATCCGTAGTTGGAGAAGGCGAGCCGTGAACGCGCGGGTCCGTGGTCGCGGCCGTGGAATCCCGGTGGCGGGGAACCCGCGCCGACCAGGATCGCACCGGAATCGGCCGCGCCGCCACGGAACGGGTTGCGCCAGGAGGACGGGAAGTCGGCGGGTCGGGTTTCATAGAGTGCGCTGTCGAGGTCTTCGGCGCCGTTGCCCGCGGCCCCGACCACGATGACACCCCGTCCGATGGCGTAGCGGATCGCGGCCCAGTCGTCGGGCCACCATTCGATCGCGATGTATCCCGCCTGGTCCGAACGGTTCTGGTAGTTGTAGCGAGGTCCGGGCCGGTGCAGTTCGAGCAGGATGATGTCGCCCGCGCCGAGCGCGTCGGCGGCGGTGCGGATGGCGGCCGCGGAACCCGCGTCGAAGACCGAGACCGCGCGGATGGCGGCATCGGCGGCAATGCCCGTAATGCCGAAAGTGTTCACGTCACCGCTGATCTCACCGGCCACCGCGGTGCCGTGATTGCGCCAGCCCAGATCCGCCGACGGCGCGTTGCCGATCACCCCGCCCTGGTTCGCCAGCAGGTCCTCGTGGCTGAACCGCCACGCGCCCTCCACATCCACGATGCGCACGCCCGCGCCGCGACCACCGGGTTGGGTCCAAGCCCAGCGGGCGTTCACCCCCTGCGGTGCGGCCTCCAGATATCCCTGCCGGACTTCGTAATTCGGCGTGACCGGCGGTGCGTCCTCGAGTCTTCGGGCCGCGATATCGGCCAGCACCACCGGTGGTGCGATCGGCGGCTCGGCGGGCGGTTTGATGTAGGCCGCCTCGACCGTGTCATCGGCACGCAGCCGATCCGCGACCGCCTCGAGTTCGGCCGCGACGCCGCGCACCGCGAAGTAGTTCAGATATTCCGCACCGATCGGCTCCTGATCGGTGTCCGCGATCCGCTGCGGCAGCCGATTGGCGGGCCCGAAGATCCGCACCGGCGCACCGCCTTCGGGCAGCAACTCGACCAACCGGGATTGCGCCGCGAGACTCTCGCGCACCGCATTCTGGTCGATACCCGCCCGCGCACCGCGGGTGACAACGATCAATTCCGAACCACTCGCTGTGGGTGCCATGCCCGACAGTTAACCCGCCACCCGATCTTCGTGCCACCGCACCAATTCGAGTGTGTGCCAACTCAGTTCGGGATTACCGGAATGGGCACGGTGTCCGGGACCGGGACAACATCGCCACGGCGGCGGGCGCCGGTGAGGATTTCCAGTGCGCCGATCACGATCGCGCAGCCACCGACCGCCAAGGCCAGTACCTCGAGTGAATCGAAGGGCAAGACGATCACGACCATCCCGACCATCATGGTCAGCAGCCCGAACACCTCTTGCCAGCCACTTTCTGGTAACCCATCGGACCAGACCGCTACGGTGGCCTGCGCGATGCCGCGGATGGCCCAGCCCAGGCCGATCAACACTGCGAGCAGCACCACCGAATTCGCGCTGCGCAACGACAATACTGCCAGGGCGACGGAGGCAACGCCGCTGAAGAATACGAAGATCCGCAGCGCGGTCGCGAATCGCGAACCCATGGCGATGATGAGCTGTAACGCGCCGCCCCACAGCAGATAGAGGCCGAACAGCAGTTGCGCGGTAGCTTCGGTCTTGTGCGGCCACACGGCGATGAGCCCCCCGAGGGCCACCGAGCCGATGCCTGCGAACAACACCGCCTGCCGCGCCCCGCCGACAGGCTCACCCCCAGGACCCGCACTCTCGTTTTCGGGCATAGCACCATGGTATGACTCGAGAATGCGGATAGCCGAATGTTTGCTTTCGACTCGCGGAACTCCGATAATTTTCCACCGGATTCCCGGCTCATGCTCCCATCGCGAGAACTACAGCGCGGGCGGTGGAACCGTCGCCGAGTTGCCACGGCACGCTCACTCGGGCATTGGCTGCGTCAGGGGCGTCAGCGGTGTTCAGGACGTGGCGAAGCACCGCGATCGCACCGCCCTGCACGGCGATATCGGTGTATGAGGGCCCATCGGTGGTCGAGACGAGTTCGCTTGCGGTGTCGGCGAGTTCGCCGACCGTGACGATGACCGATGGGTCCGGAGTGTCGCTCTCGCTCTGCGCCTGCGGCCGCGCTCGCCCGGTCAGCAGCGCGACAATCTGGGCGACCGCCACCGGATCCCGGGTTCCGTCATAGATCCAACGCTGTCCGAGTATGCCGTGTATCGAGGTGCCGATAAGGGCTTCGTCGGCACCGTCGAGTGGCGCGCCACGGTATGTCAGCGGCAGGTGGTAGGTGCGGGCTTCCGGCCCCGCACCATCGGTCACCAGCATGAATTCGATGCCGACCGCACCCGTCGGATCGTCGAGCCGGAAGCCACCGGCCTTGGTCAGCTCCGGTGTGCGGTCGCTGTCTCGATACCAGGGCCGGGTCGGCAGCCAGGCGGTGAGCAGCTCGAGTTTGGTGGGAGACATTGTCGTGCGGTGGATTACAGCCATGGGGCACACTAACCTTCGGCGGCGGGGCAGCGCTACGAGGATGAACCGCGCGGTGTGGTACTTCGCCGCGGTCTTGCCGCCGCGGGTGCGGCAGGTGCTGCCCGCCGGGGCCCCGGCCGCTACCGATGCAGTTGCACGAAAGCCATCACGATGCACAGAACCTGTGCTACCTGCGGGCTCACGAGGAACGGGCCTTCGCGGTAGATCTGTGGCATGACCACCTGATCCCCGAAGCAGGGCAGCCGGCTCCAGTGCGCCATCCTGGCGCAGCCAGGCGCGCCCCTGGGCCACTTCAACAACAGAAGAACCGCAGATCGAAACCCCTCGAAAGAGGTCTTGACCTGCGGTTCTTCAAACTGTATATCAGTACTCTGAGTAGCCCCGACGGGGCACACGGCAGATGGATGCAGGATGCGCCCCTGGTCATCGAAGCCTTGTGTTCGCTGGACCGATCTGTCGTGTGAGAAGCGGTTCGCGGTTCGCTTCGGGCGAGGGTGAGTTTCGTCGACGAGGTCAGCGAGACAGTCCAGCTGGCCCGGACGTCGCGTCGCTTCTTCGATCCGCCCGACAGGGATCAGGCCGTCGAGGACGTCGACGACGAACTGGGACGCGGGGCATGGCTTCGAACTCGTCTCGTGAGTCGTCGTTCAGCACCGTCTGCATACCAGGTGACGGATGCTCAGCGATGGCTGGGCCCGCCGGTCAGTCGATGCCTTCGATGATGCGGAAGTCGCGCTCGACGCCGTCGGGGAGGGCCACCAGCGCCTTCTGGTATGCCTCGCTCTCGTATGCCGCGACGGCCTGTTCAAAGCTGTCGAACTCGATCAGAACGACGCGTTGCGTGATTCCGGCCTCGTGGGCGACGACTCGACCGCCACGGGACAGGACGCGCCCGCCCCCAGCCTGGACAGCCGGACCGGCCAGCTTGTTGTAGGCAGTCAGCCTCTCAGGGTCGGAAATGGCGGGGTAGACACTGACCCAGTAGCCCTTAGCCATGGAAACCTCCTGTGTTCGGCCGGACACGTCCGACTTCGAATTGACACTTAGATCGATCGTTCCCGGCGACGGGTACTGCGGTCAGTTGAATCGTCATATGCGCAGGTTAGGGCTTGATGTGCGGTCGAGGGAAAGATCAATACGGGATAGGCTCAGAACGGATCGTTATCAATCGACAGGGAGGGCATGTGGCGCCGGATACGGTGAGCCTGCGGTACTTTCTGGTGCTGGCGCAGGAGTTGAACTTCACCCGTGCGGCCGCTCGGATCGGTATCGCGCAGCCTGCGCTCAGTGCCCGGATGCGCCGGTTGGAGGCGGAACTCGGTACGAGCCTGCTGGTTCGTAACACGCGTAGCGTCGTATTGACCACGGCCGGTGCGGCTTTGGCGGAGTCCGCGCCGCCTGCGCTGGCGGCGCTGGACCGGGCATGGGACACCGCCCGGAATGCGGGGGCCGGTGAGCTGGGCACGCTGCGCATCGGATACAGCCTCAGCGCGGGGGCCGAGACGGCACCGGCCCTGGTGGACAGGCTCATTCGCAGCAGTCCGGGACTCGAGGTCGGCGCGGTCCCGATGGCGACACCGGAGATCTCCCCCGCGGTCGCCGACGGCCGCCTCGACGCGGGGATCACCCGCGGTGAACAGCCGGGCCGTGGCGTGCGCCGGTTCCTGCTGCGGCGTGCGCGCGTCGGGGTCCAATTGGCACAGCATCATCCGCTGGCCGAACACCCGGAGATCGAGATCGCCGACGCGGCCGGGTATCCGCTGCGACTCCCCGACCGTGCGGCCAACCCCGTGATCCACGATCAGCTGTCCGCACTGTTCCGCGACACCCGGCCAGACCCCCGATTCCTCACGCCCGCAGTCTCTTTCGACATGTCTCAGCGCGACCTGCGCGACGGGGTCACCCTCGCCCCGGCCGGTGAAGCCGCGGTCACGACACAACCGGCCGGTCTGACGTGGCGACCGCTGCGGGGCGCGCCCAGCCTGACGATCCACCTGGTCCTCCCGCGCGTGCAGTCGCCACTACACCGCCGCATCCGTACCGTCGCTAAAACCCTGGCACACGAGCTGCACTGGCTGCCGGACTGACGCGCGGCAGGTCACGCGAGACGGACGCCTGCGGTGGTTACTACCGGAAGCCCACTACCCGGCGACTCGTTCGCGGGTCAGGTCCAGGCGGGTGCTCATGTCGAGGCGGAACTGCCCGCCTGGTAGGTGGGATGTTTCGGGCCGCCGCGGGTGAACCGCCGCAGGATCGACTCCGATTCGGCGGTGCCCAGGCGCAGCGCGGTGGCGTATTTGACCATCTGGTCGTACTGCTGCGCGATCAACTCCCACCTGATCGGTCGGGTCAGAACGGGACCAGCTGTCCGTACACGGCGGTGTCGTCGGGCCGGTACATGCGGATCGAGCCGATGTTCTTCAACCGGGGCAGCAGCTTGAACCCCAGCAGTTCGGTGAAGGCGAACCCGACCACCGAAGCGCCGTGCGTATCAACGTAATTCGCTTCGATCTCCGCGTCGGTGCAGTGCCGCAGCAACCCCTCGATCATCGCCGCCACCTCGCTGGAGGAGCAGGATTTGAGCTGGGAGTAGATACACACGTTGCGGCGCTCGACGTGCCAGTAGATCATCACCCCGTACCCGCCGTAGCGCTGGTGGTACTGGGTCATCAGGTTCGACTCCCACGACCCGAACTTCTTCGAATCACTGGCACAGGAAGTGCCGGTGCGAGCGGTGCGGCACCGACCGCAACGAGGTTGTTCAACCGGTCGATCGACAGCTCACTCAACCATGCCACGGTGCGTTCACAGAACCGTTTCTCGAACGTCGACCGCGCCGAGCCGATCAGCCGGTCGATCCGTCCCGACGTCGGCGGCTCGATCCGCTCGGCGCGGCACCGCACCAGCAGCGCCTGGCGCAGCTGCTCATCGCGCAACTCCACCGGGCACACCTCGGCGGCCAGCCAGCCGGTGAGCTTGTCCTCGTCACCGACGCTGAACTCGCGGAAACCGAACGCCGCCCGGACCCGTTCGCGGTGATACTTCGCAGAACGGCCCGACCACGGATACGCGCCGAACTCGGCAGGATCGACCTTCAGCTGCTCGGCCACATAGGACACCACCGCGGCCGGGACCTCTTCCGGACCACGCGGGAACCGAGCCTCCAGCTCGAGGAATTTCAGAAAAACCCCGAAGCCCAGCCGTGTGGCCCCGGACTTGTTCCCCACCAGCTGCCAGTCGCTACCGACCAGCGTCCACGACCCGATCAGATCCTCGGTCGACCATTTGCACTTCCTGACAGCTTCAGGATTCCGGGGCCGTACAAACACCATCGCGGTGGCCAGCGGCACACCGCTCCAGCGAGGTCGTTTCCGGGTCGCCGAGGGACAGCGGATGCTGCTGTCGGCGTGGTTGTCATGTAGATGTATCACCGATCCGCAGGCCTGTTCACATGGACGTGGTCTCCATGCGGCAAGCTGGTTCCGTGGTAGTAGCGTCTGATGTTGTCCCGGTGCGTGGTAGTGAGTACTCGGTCTTGTTGCGTCGGATCCGGGAGGCGGATCTGTTGGACCGCCAGTTGCGGTACTACGGGTGGAAAAGTGCGATTACCGCAGGGGCGTTCGTTGCCGGGTGGGTGGGGTTCTTCGTCGTCGGAGATTCGTGGTGGCAGCTGGGTGTTGGGGTGTTCCTGGCCGCGGTTTTCGCGCAGATCGCTTTCCTGGGACATGACGCCGGGCACAAGCAGATCTTCGCTTCCCGGCGAGCCAACTACCTGTACGGCATGATCGTCGGCAATCTCGGTATCGGGCTGAGCATCGGCTGGTGGACCAGCAATCACAACAGGCACCATGCCCACCCCAACACCGAGGGTGCGGATCCCGACGTCATGGGAATCCTGGCCCATTCCAGCGAACGCGCACAGGCCGGCACGGGTATCCGTCGGCTGATCTTCCGCTACCAGGCCTGGCTGTTCTTCCCAATGTTGTTGCTCGAAGGCGGCAGCTTGCACTACGCGAGCGTCCGGGCGGTATTTCGCTGGCCGATCCCGAATCGCGTCTGGGAGGGTGCACTGCTCGCCGCGCACGGTGTCGGGTACCTCTCCGCGGTGTTCCTGGTCCTGTCGCCGGGTAAAGCGTTGGCGTTCATCGTTGTTCAGCAGGGTCTGTTCGGGTTGTACATGGGCTGCACGTTCGCCCCCAACCACAAGGGGATGGAAGTTCTGCCCGAAGGCGACAACACCGACTTCCTGCGCAGACAGGTGCTCACCTCACGTAATGTTCGCGGCGGCTTTCTCATCGATACCGTCCTGGGCGGCCTCAACTATCAGGTCGAGCACCACCTGTTCCCGTCGATGCCCCGCGCCAACCTGCGGCGAGCCCAGCCGATGGTCGCCCAATTCTGCGACGAGATCGGCGTGCCCTACTGCGAGACGAGCCTTGTCGAGTCCTACGTCCAAGCGCTGAGCCACCTCAACGACGTCGGGCGCCAGACCCGGACGACACCTCAGCCGGTCGAATAGGCTCAGAACTCCCGAAGTTGACCCCAGGGGCAAAGTAGGTCGGATCGGCTGATGTCCAGGCGATCCCGCTGCGGCGCTACACGATGCGGGCCTGTTATCCGGGGCAGGCGAGAAAGGCGAGAACGGATGGCGGCGACCGTGCACCGGATCCGGACGGCCGCCCCCGCACCGTGCGGGTCTCAGCTCAGGGCTGGGTGGGGGCCCCGTCTGCGGTGAGAACAGCAAGCAAGTCTGCGGCGCAGTCCGACAGCAGTCGGGCGTGGTCGGCGTTCTCGTCGGCCATCCACCGTTCGCCGGCCAGGCGGAGAATTGCCATGCCGGCATCGGTGGCCAGCCGCGCTGTCTGAGAGTCGTGGCCGCGGTTCTCCAGTGCGGCGGTCAGGGCCTGCGACAAGGTTGCGAGCTTGATCAGTTCGCGCTCCTGCAGTGGCGGATTGGCGGCGATCACCGCCGATCGCTCCCGTAGGAACTCGCGCGGGCGGATCACCTCCGGTGCCGTGCTGAACGCGGCCATCAGCGTGGTCAGCGGATCGGTGCCTTCGGGAGCGACTTCGATCACGGCAAGGAAACGCTCCTCGAGTTCTTCACTGCCGCCGAACAGCACCTCGCGCTTGTCTGTGAACCAGCGGTAGAAGGAACGCTCGGTGAGGTTCGCGCGCTTGGCGATCTGCGCGACCGTCGTGCGGTCGTACCCCTGTTTGGTGAACAGGTCCAGCGCCGCTCGTTCCAGGCGGCCGCGCGTATTGCCCTCCCATCGTGCCATGCCACAAGCATAGCGACAGCAGATGCTGTCGTCACCTGCTAGCCTGTTCGATGACAGCATCTGCTGTCACGGCGTTCTGAACTCTGCCTTGATGTCGTGGTGCGGCATCAGGAATGCGCATTGCTCATGCCGACGACCTGCCTGCTCCGGAGGATCCCTGTGCCAACCATGAAGCGAATCCAGTACCGCCAATACGGCGGCCCCGAGGTGCTACGCCTCGACGAGGTCGAGGTGCCGAAGCCGGGCAAGCGGCAGCTGCTTGTTCGCGTGAGGGCAGCATCCGCGAACCCGGCGGACTTCGTGGTCCGTAGCGGTGGTCTCAAGCTGCTTACGGGCCGGCGCTTCCCACGCGGACTCGGTCACGACTTCGCGGGTGTCGTGGAGCGCCTCGGTGACGGGGTCACCCGCTTCAAACCAGGGGATGCCGTATTCGGAGGGACGATGATGCGGCCGGCAGGCGCGTTCGCCGAGTGGGCTGTCGTGGATGAGAAGTTCACCGCGAAGAAGCCGGCTGAGGTGTCCTTCGAGGAGGCTGGCGCCATTGCGACCGCCGGAGCCACCGGCATGAGCGCCGTTCTCAAAGCCGCCAAGCTGCAGGCCGGCCAGAGCGTCTTCATCACCGGCTGTCTCGGCGCCGTTGGCCGCACCGCCGCTCAGCTGGCGCTGATGCGCGGCGCCTGGGTGGCAGGCAGTTGCCGCGACACCGCCCAAGCGGACGCTGAGGCACTCGGTATCGATCCCGTCGTCGGATTCGACTTCGATCCGATCCCCTTCAAAGGCAAGTTCGACTTCGTCGTGGATACCGCTGACGCGCTTCCGCTCGATGTGGCACGGAGCATGCTCAAGCCCGGCGGCCACATGATCGACGCGGCCCTCTCACCAGGGAAGGTCGTGCGCAGTGTGTTCACCCGGCAATACAAGCCACTCATGGTGCCCTGGGATTTCAAAGACCTCGAAACGCTCGCTCGAGTGGCAGTGGAGGGCAAGATCAGCTTTCCCGTTGCCCGCACCGTCCCCCTCGATCAGGCCATTGATGCCCTCACAGAACTGGAGACACGTCGCACTCCCAAAGGCGGAAAGCTCGTTATCACCCCATGACCAGGCCCGTGAGACGGGTGAGCTCGCATGAGGAAGCCGCAGAAGCCCGGTCGCACGGCTGCCCGTCCGGCCCGCGTGGCCTCTGCGCAGTGGGCGGGTCCTCGAGTTGCGGCGCTACAGCGGTCACCTCACCGCAGGTCACTCTTTTCCCAGTGGCGATGTCGACTGCACGGATGTCGGCACTCGTGAGCGCGGGCGGTCAGCTGGCGGTGGTGCGCGGGTCGACGCGGATATTGCGATAGACGGTCATGGGGGTGACGCCGCAAGACTGGGCGATCTCAGCCATGGTGAAGGACCTCGAGTCGTACATGCGTTGAGCCTTGTCGACCAGGGCCGGGGTCATCTTGGGTTTGCGGCCGCCTTTGCGACCTCGGGCGCGGGCGGCAACAAGCCCAGCGGCGGTGCGCTCGGCGATAAGGGCGGCCTCGTACTCGGCCATGAGGGCGAACATGCCGAACACGAGCTTGCCGTGTGCGGTGGTGGTGTCGACGATGCCGTTGGTCAGCGACCTCACGCCCACCCCGCGTTGCCCGAGGGCGGCGACGATGTCGATGAGGTCGCGCAGGCTGCGGCCGAGCCGGTCGATCTTCCAGACGACGAGGGTGTCACCGGGGCGCAGGTCGGCCAGGCACGCCTGCCACTGGGGTCGGTCGGCCTTGGTTCCGGAGGCATGGTCGGTGTAGACCTTGTTGGACCAGAACAGCGCCGACAGCGCGCGTCGTTCGTTGTCCCCATCATTTCTCGGAACCTCGGGTCTTCGAGCACCCGCTGGAGCAGCAGGGTGTTGACATGGACGAGCGCCGATTGGAGCAGGTGCAGCGCGAGCATGGAGACTTCGGCGTGCTCTCGGTCGGGGCCGGTGAGGTCGCCGTCCTTGCCGAATTTCAGCAACAGGCTGAACCCAAGACGAGTCGCCCCAGTCTTGTTGCCCACCAACCGCCAATCGTCACCGACCAGCGTCCACGACTCGATCAGCTCCTCGGGCGACCACCCCTGACGCACGAGCCCAAACCGTAAGGCCGATCAGCAGTTACCCGCGCGTTCTACTTTGCCCCTGGGATCAGCTTCGGGAGTTCCGGGTCGGTTCGGAGCAACCTTGCACGGGACAGCCACACCAACACCAACATCGGTAGCCGGCGGCCGAGAAATTCCAGCACCTCCGCATAGGCGGCCACTTTGTGGCTCGGGCCACAGACCTTAGTTCGGGGCCTAAGGACAGCTATTTCAGAAGGCCGCCGCCGTCGTCGTCGAATTCGAAGGATTTATCGCGGTCTGCTATCCCGGAGCCGCATCGGACACCGATCCCCTTCGGCTCTCGCGAGATTCGGCGACCATATGGTCCAGCTGACGTTCCGCCCGTTCCGCTCGCGCCAATGTCTGTGCCCGGGCGTCATCGAGTGCGGCCAACCGTTCGGCCGCTTCGCGCCGCGCCTGCTCGACTGCCGCCGCCGACTCGGCACGCACCGCCGCGATCTCCGTACTCGCTGCGAGGCGAACATCGGCGAGCTCACCACGGGTTCGATCCAGTTCCGCCCGCACCCGGTTCAATTCCTCGCGTGCCTCCGCAACGGCCTGATTGCGCTCGGCGGCAGCCTGTTCGGCGCGTTGGATGGCACGCTCGGCATCGGCGGCACGCTGTACCGCCAGATCGCGTTCGGCACCGGCCGCGGTGATCTGCTGGGCGGATTCGCGGCGGATCTGCTCGATCTCGGCGGCCGCCTTGCGCCGCGCCGATTCCACATCTTCGGTTGCCTGCTGCCGTGCGCGTTCCACATCATCGGCGGCCTCGCGGCGGATGGTGCGAATCTCCGATTCGGCCGCGCTGCGCGCCGCGAATACATCGTCGGCGGCCTGTTTGGTCGCCCGCTCGACCTCGCGCATCGCATCTGCCCGCGCGGTATCCGCCTGGGCGACCATGGATTCCGCATGCTCGGCCGCACTCGCCGCATCGTCGGCGGCCGATTCCGCCGCCGCCCTGGCCTCATCCGCCTCCCGACGCGCCTGCTCGGCTGTGACCGTCGCAACCTCCGCCTCGGCGATCCGCCGCGCCGCATCCGCTTGCACGGCCTGTACCTGCGCCTCAGCGATCGATGGATCGGCAAGGGTGGATAGCTCGGCCACCGCCGCGGTCAGCGTATTGCCGAGTTGATCTGCCAGCCCACGGAATTGGGTGAGCAGCTCGTCGGCACGCAACCGAGCCACCGTCGCCGGCCCCTGCTGCGTCACAGTGACAGAACTCGGGGGTGCTTCCGATTCCTGTTGCTGCCGTTGACGTTCTCGCCACGCTCGCCACCGCGTGTGGTCTGGATGATCACAGTATTCCGAGGGTCGCCCGGGCCCTCCCCCGCGTGTAATCGGTCGAGCACACCCCGGGTAGCTACAAACATTGGACACCACAGAATAGTAGCGTTGGTTTCGTCAATTCCAACGTATTCACACGAAACGAAACCCGTGCCGTCTCAAGAACTTCCCTATACCGATCACCTCGTTCTAACCTCCGATAAGTGAACATTATCGGCGGTCAGCCTCCGTGGAATCGCCATGAGCTCGATGCCCTGGTTTCGTTTACGTTTGGTATGCGCAAACGCAACGTATCTCAAACGGAACTCATGAAAAACTTGCGGAGGTCGACGTGCCGTCCCCCGAGGCGGGGACGATGTCACGGTGGGGCGTGAGCTTGGCCATCTAGCGTGGAGCGTTGGGGGTTTCGAGGCTGTGCTGGTGTTGGATTCGAGCCCGCTCGAGCTGATCGCGGACAAGGATCGGGAGCGTTCGATGCCACCGGTCGTGCCTGCACCGAGGTGGGTTGGCGGTATGCGGTGTGGGATCGCCTCGACGGTGCGCTGGTGGCCAATCAGCGGTGGCTGGCGGGTATCGGCATCCGCGTTGCATGAATGCCGAGGTTGCCCCGGCCCTGAATGCAGAATGCTCAACACTCGCCGGGGCGAGCGACCGCTCGGATGCCGGAGCACAGCGATCTGGGCCTGCTCGTGCTGCCCGAAGCGGTCTGCCTCGCTGAAGCGCTCTGCGATCTGGACTGGCGGCGCTACGTCGCCATGGTCGAGCTCAATTTCGACCTGACCCAGTTCTACGACCACGTCGCCCACCGACTCGGGCAGCCCAGAATGTTCGCACGCTCGATCGCCTGGAACCGCGATGGCGATCCGCTCAGGAGATGGGTTATGGCGCACTGCGGTCGGCACAAGCAGACACGCAACCAATACTGGGACAGGGTCCGCCGCCATCAGCTACCACTGGTCCATAGCGGTAGATGACGCGATCCTTACCGCCCCTAAGCTCGGCTTTCACCCCGCGTTCGACGCCGGCCACCACTGGTCAGGATCTCCGCGATCGATCTGGTCCACGAGCTTGTCCGCACTGGGCGCGCTCGAGGAAGTGGAGCGCGGTTGCCACGACACTGTCGTGCTGCCGGATTGCTGACGACCGGCGTCCCGAAAATTCTTCAAAGAAATCCGGGAGGCGGTGTCGGGTTGGGGCGGTGGTGTTCGTAGCAGGGGTGAGGCTGCCCACAAGGGGCGCCGCCAAGGCAAAGGAACCGCGATCATGAAGCTGACGACCATGACTCAGGTCACCATCGATGGAGTGATGCAGGGAAACGGCGCCGCGCCGGATGACCGCAGGAACGGATTCGAGCGCGGTGGATGGGCCCGGAGGAAGGGCGACGACGAGACCAGGACGTTCATCACGCAGACCTACCAGCGCGCAGAGGCGTTCCTGTTCGGCCGGCACACCTACGAGCTGTTCGCCGGCTCCTGGGGATCAATCGACCAGATGCGCGCACATCCCATCGGCGTGGCCTTGAACGAGGCCCCCAAGTACGTTGCCTCGACCACGCTCACCGCGCCGGGTTGGGAAGACACGACCGTTCTCCGCGGTGACCTCGCGGCGGCCATCATTGAGCTGAAGGCCAAGCCCGGGGGCGAGCTGCAGGTGCACGGCAGTGGCGTCCTGACCCGGTGGCTGCTGGAGAACGATCTGGTCGACGAGATGACTCTGATCGTGATCCCGGTGATCCTCGGCCAGGGCGCGAGACTGTTCCCGGAGACCGGCCCGGATCTTGCGCTCGACCTGGTCGAGTCGCGAGTCGACTCGAAGGGCGTGACGATCCAGGTATACCGGCCGGCCGGGCGCCCGCAGTATGCGCCAACGGCTTGAAGTCCCTGACCACCGAACCACGCTGTCTTGACACCACAGAAGAGGATCTTCAGATGCAGTACCTGGTTTCCGTGATCGATGACAAGAGCAATCCCGGCACGCCGAAGCCATTTCGATTCGGGGTCGTTGCCCCGCTCAGGACCGACCTGCCGACGTGGCGAGATCGCGTGCGCCGCATCGCCGACAGCGGCTACTCGACGCTGCTGGTGCCCGAC
>NZ_JBEXLC010000039.1:0-64258 GCF_040609795.1 Nocardia sp. NPDC004604 | reverse complement strand
GTTGGCCGCATGAATCTCGACGCCGTCGAAACCCGCGGTCCGGGCGTTCTCGGCAGCGGCGGCGCACTCGAATCGAAATCCCCGCAACACGATTCCACGGGAACTCGTCACCGAAACCGAACCAGCGTGGCGATATAGCTGTCGAGTCGCACCACCGCGCCGCACCTGGCACGAAGGGCCCAGCATCCGATTACTGCGTCTTGGTGCCTGTCGAGCCGGTGGACAGCGCTTTCACCAGATCGGTGACCGCCGAGCTGGAACCGGTCCCATTCGGGTTCGGCTCGCCGGGGGCGATGGTTCCGATCGGCTCCAGGACGATGCCTTCATCGACAGCCGCCGATGCAATACCCGAACCGACCAGGAGAATGCCCGCGGTCGCCGCGAAGGCGACACCGAGCACACGCACTTTGCTCATTTAGAACTTCCCTTTGAACCCATGGAGAAATATTCAGCCGGTAACCGATTATTACCGGCCGAAAGTAGTTTCATCACCGCACGGAGAGGCGACAAGCCCCTGAGATTGTGGGCGGATCGATCCGATTTGCCGAACTGTTGCCGGTTCACTCGAATCGAAATCCCCGCAACACGATTCCACGGGAACTCGTCACCGAAACCGAACCAGCGTGGCGATATAGCTGTCGAGTCGCACCACCGCGCCGCACCTGGCACGAAGGGCCCGGCACGCCGAATTCACCAGGCCGGGTCGGATCCTGTTGTGCAGCAAGCCAAATGGAATGAAGTGACACAAGCCGATGCGCATCGGTCGCCTACTGTGATTACCCAGCTATTCGCAGATCGAGCTGAGATCATTTTCACGTGACTTCGGCGTAACATACACGCCCACTGGACGATTGGTCTCGAACGCAGGTCGATGGCGCGACACCTGGTCAGTTCGCGTTTGCGATGTGGGTTTCGATCAGTTTGGGCGAGGGCGTTGCCGGGGTGGGGTGATTCGGCTCCGTCGAGGATGGAGTCGAGTAGTTCGGCGGCGTCCAGGGTGGGGCGGAACGCCTGCTCGCGGGCGCTGGCGACGACCGCGTAGATGACGGTCGCATAGATGCGCGAGCGCGGGGCGGTGAATTGTCGGCCGCTGCGTTCCGCTTGGCGCAGTAGGGTTTCCACGGCATCTACTATGTCCTGGATGACGTGGATCTCTATCAGTGCCGCGTCTTCGTCATCCGCCATCGTCAGAATCCGAACTTCGGTCGCTCCGCCGGTTCGAGCGATACCGATAGTAGGTGTCTCGCGAGATATCCAGATCCGCACAGACCTGGACCACCGTCGAGCGTCCCGAAGCGACAGCAGCGAACACCGCAGCGAACTTCTGCTCCATCGTGATCACTTTCCGGCTCATCGACGAAGACTCGTCGACAAACCCGACAGTGTCAGAGATGTCCTGTCACCAGGGTGTCAGAGATGTGTTGTCACTTTAGACAGGCTGCAGGCTATGCGAGGCAGTCACGCGCTATGCGACAGCGCGGCGAGGTTACTCGCACTTGACGACTGGGATGGGGTCGTATTTGACGGTGCGGGTGGTGCGGGAGATTTCGCGGCCGGTTTTGCGGTCGGTGATGACTCGGGTGTCGGAGATGGTGAAGCCGGGGGCGCCTTCGGTGGCGATGCAGTCCTTGCCCTTGGGGAGTTTGATGGTGGTCGGTTCGGTGGGCTTGGTCTTTTCGCCGGTGATGGATTCGACGTTGACGGTCTTGGTGCCCCAGAGGCGGACGCTGACCTCGGAGTCGGTGGTCGAAGTCTCGATGTAGACGCCGGTTTGACCGGTATTGCGGAATTTGAGGTCGATGGCGCCGTCGAAGACGGTGGCCTCGCGTGCCGCGGGATAGCGCGAGATGTAGTAGCTGTGTTCGGTGTGCCCCGCGTCCTCCATGCCCGCGAAATAGGCGGCGTTGTAGAGGGTGGTGGCGAATTGGCTGATGCCGCCGCCGACGGCGGTGCTGGGGCGGCCGTGGTCGATAATGCCGGATTCGACATAGCCTTCGGCGGTGCCGCGGGGGCCGGTGAAGTCGTTGAGCGAGAAGGTTTCGCCCGGCTTGACGATGGCGCCGTTCACCTTCTGAGCGACCACGCGGATGTTCACGCCGGACGGGCCGCTGAAGCCGCTCGTGGTGAACTGCCCCATCATCTCGTTGACGCCGAGTGCGTTCGCGGCCTCGGTGGTGAGCTTGGGGTCGACCTTTTCATAGACGGCCTGCGCTGTGCGCTCCTGCGGCGCGACCACCAGAGTGGGCAACAGCTCCAATGTCTTCGCCCAATTGATCTTGTCGCCGATAATGGCCGGAACCACGGTGGGTTTCGCCCCGGTCAGCGCGAAGGTCGCGTCCTTGGCCTCGACTTCCGACGGTGCCAGCTGCGGGCCGAGCACACCCTGCGCCACATCCTGTTTGAAGCTCGCGGCGAGTCCGCCCTGGCCGTCGGGCGCGAAGGACAGCAGGGACGCGATCTGCTCCGGTTCCAGCCTGCCGGTCGCATTGTTCTTGCCCGCGAAGACAATCGGTGCGCGCACCGCAGGTTCGGCGATCTCGTGCAAGGCCCGTTCGACCGCCTCCGCGCGCACGGCGATCGGCGCTGCAGTCTCCGGAAGATCGAGCAGCGCACCGCGATACCAGTTGTCGATGAGCGCGATACGTGCGGCGGGAACATCGAGGATGCGGCCCGGCACCGGCGGCACCGCGACCGGGCGGGCGCCATCGAAGGCAATGGTGCCCTCAACCGTCGGACGGTCGTGCACGCGCAGCGCGGTGAGCTGGGCATCCAGCGCATTGCCGTCGACAGTGCTCGCGACCGGCACGGTATGCGTGGTGAACAGCGAGGTCAGTCGGGTGATCGGATTGAGCGGCTGGGTACCGATGTTGGCCCAGGTGGTATCCCAATCAATTGCCAGGCCAGCAGTTTTGGGCGTCAGCCTGGTCTGCACATCGCCGATCTGCAGCGGAAGCTCCTGATCAGCGCGCGGCCCGAGTGCGGTACGCAGTTCCGCATCCGCCGCCCCCGTATCCTTGCCGCCGATATCAATACCGGCGACCACAACCCCACGCGGCACGTGCCCCGAGGAAAGCACCAGGTCCGCAACATAAGCCAGCCCCGCCGCCACGACAAACGCACCGATCCCGATGCCGATCCGCTTGACGATCGGCGATTTCAACCCACCCGGCTTCACCGGTCTCTCGGGTGCCCGCCGCCCCTGCCCACGCGCACCAGCCCCCGAAGGCCCGCCCCCCTCGGACGGTCTTACCTTCGGTCTCCGAGCAGTCCGCAGCGGCGTGGTCGGCATGGAATCACCGACCCACTCCCCCGCCAGTTGCCCCGCATCGACCTGATGCGCTGGCGATTGACGTTCGGCCAACGACTGATGCTGGGCCACTGTCTGCTCGGCCGCCAACTCGTACTCCGTCACCGATTGATACGACGCAGGCCGATGCGGGGTCGATGCGGGCTGAGGCTGATATTCGGCCCCCGCCTGATGCGGTGCCGCCAAATGATGCTGCTGCGAGGACTGATGCTGTGCAGCCGCCTCATGCTGGCCGACCTCATGAGGCAGAACCGTGCGCGGCGGCGGTGGCTGATGCCGCGTCACCGACTGCGGCTCGACCGCCGACTCGTGCTCCGACACCGACTGATGCGGCACGGACCGATGCTCGAGCGACTCCGGGTGGGCCTGATACTCGCCCCCCGCCTGATACTCAGCTGCCGAATGCTGCTGCGCAGCTGAATGCTGTTCCGCCGCTGACTGATACTCGGCTGCCGACCCATACTGCGTCGCCGAACGGTGTGGCTCAGCCTGCTGCTCGGGCGACTGCAGCTGATATGCCGCCGCCGAATGATGCTGCTGCGAGGACTGATGTTGAGCAGCCACCTCATACGAGCCGACCTCGTGATGCGGAACCGTGCGCGGCGGTGGCTGATGCCGCGCCACCGACGGCCGCTCGGCCGCTGACTCATACTCAGCCGCCAACTGATCCGGCTCCCGCCGCTGCTCAGGCGACTCGAGGTGAGCCGGATACTCGGCCCCCGCCTGGTACTCAGCTGCCGAATGCTGCTGCGCAGCTGAATGCTGTTCCGCCACTGATTGGTACTCGGCTGCCGACCCATACTGCGTCGCCGAATGATACGGCTCAGTCTGCCGCGCGGGCGAGTGGGGCTGATATGCGGCCGCCGACCGATGCTCGGCTGCCGGATTGTCCTGCGGCACCGACCGATGCTGGGCTACCGACTGGTACTCGGACGCCGAATGATGTTGGGCTACCGACTGATGTTGCGTTGTCGAATGATGTTGTGCCGCAGGCTGGTAGTCGGCTGCTGACTCGAACTCCGCCGCCGAATGATGCGGTACTGAGCGATACTGGGGCGACTCGGGCTGCGGCTCATGCGGTGTCGCCGACTGATGCAGCGCCCAGGACTGATGCGAGCCCGGCGCTTGGTGCGGGACCGTGGTCGGCGGAGGAGGCTGATGCTGTGCGGCCATCCGACCCGGATCCGCCGCCCGATTCGGATCCGTCACCCGGCTCGAATCCGTCACCCAGCTCGGATCCGCCGCCCGATTCGGATCCGTCACCCGGCTCGGATCCCTACCCTGACTCGGATCCGTCTGGTACGCGTCCGCTACGTGCTGCGGACTCGGTGACCGGGGAGCGGGGCGGGGTGGCGGGGGCTGGTCGGGAGCGGATCTAGCCGAGTCGAGGAACTGTCTCAGTCCGACCTCACCGTTTTCGTGTCGGCCGCGTCGCCCAGTGCTCGATTCGCCCGTCACGAACCGTCCTCCCCGCTCGATTGAAAGGAGCTCGCACGGTGCGAGTCTCCGCCAACGATAGTGGTCGCCACCGACGTCGGCAGCACAGCACGGTCCAAGAGCAAATCCCGTGCAACGGACCGCGCTACACATGGAAGGGCCCCGCGCAGTTGCCGGGTCGGGGGTCTGGCAACTACGCGGAGCCAACCCGTTTATCGGTGCAACGCAGCACGCGTTACACCCGCGCGAGACAATGAGCAGAACTCTCACCACCAGGGCCCCGAAGCGACAAGGGAGATGGATGGAATGCAGCTGGGAATGATCGGCCTGGGTCGGATGGGCGCCAATATCGTGCGCCGGATCGTCAAGAACGGACACACCGCCGTCGGCTATGAACGCAAACCCAAGAACACCATCGCACTCGCCGAGGAACTGGGCAGCGACAGTTTCCAGGGCACCACCGACCTGAAAGACTTCATATCCAGGCTGGAGACGCCACGGGTGGTCTGGGTGATGATCCCGGCCGCGGTGACCGGTCGGGTCATCGATGAGGTCGCTGACCTGCTCGAACCCGGCGACATCATCATCGACGGCGGCAACAGCCGCTACCACGACGACATCGCCCGCGCCGCCACACTGAAACCCAAGGGCATCCACTATGTGGACATCGGCACCTCGGGCGGCGTATTCGGCCTGGCCCGCGGCTTCTGCCTGATGATCGGCGGCGAGGCCGAGCCGGTGGCGCATCTGGACCCGCTGCTGAAGTCCATCGCGCCCGGAGTCGAGGCAGCCGAGCGTACCCCGGGCCGCACCGGCGAGCCCTCGCCTGCCGAGCAGGGCTATCTGCACTGCGGTCCGGCCGGTGCGGGCCATTTCGTGAAGATGGTGCACAACGGCATCGAATACGGCGCGATGGCGGCCTACGCCGAGGGTCTGAACATTCTGCACAAGGCGAATATCGGCGCGGATCACGACGCCGCGGCCTCGGCCGAGGAGACCCCGCTCGAACATCCGGAGTGGTACCGGTACGACATCGACGTACCCGAGGTCACCGAGGTGTGGCGGCGCGGTTCGGTGGTCGCTTCCTGGTTGCTGGACCTGACCGCGAGCGAGCTCTACACCGATCCGACCCTGGCGTCCTTCGACGGCCGGGTATCGGACTCCGGCGAGGGACGCTGGACTCTCGACGCCGCGATCGATACCGGCGTCCCCGCACCGGTGCTCTCGGCCGCGCTGTTCGCACGGTTCTCCTCACGCGGGGAGGCGC
Source organism: Nocardia sp. NPDC004604 (assembly GCF_040609795.1). Classification (NCBI taxonomy): domain Bacteria; kingdom Bacillati; phylum Actinomycetota; class Actinomycetes; order Mycobacteriales; family Nocardiaceae; genus Nocardia; species Nocardia sp. NPDC004604. Next base: position 58,247 of record NZ_JBEXLC010000039.1, on the reverse strand, counting down.
TGTACGCGGACAAGATGCTCTCGGCCATGCGAAAGGCCTTCGGCGGACATGACGAGCTGCCCTCGAAGTAGCCGCCGAGAACAATACAAACCCTCCGTCTCAGACAGAACGGGGTTGTTTGCGAACCATGGCCTTCGCCTGTCCGTTGGCGACTCACGCCAGGCCTGATCCATTGACCGAACACGGGCTCGACCCACACCGGGCCGGATCCATTGACCGAACACCGGCTCGACCCACACCGGGCCGGATCCATTGACCGAACACCGGCTCGACCCACGCCGAGCCCAGCCCGACAACCGAACACGAACTGAACTCACACCAGGCCCGGTTCTATAACCGAACACTGACTCCATCCACACCTGGACGGGTCCGATACGTCGCCGCCCGTGGGACTTCGGTGCGCTGACGCCTCGGGCGGAAGTCGTTACGGTGGAGATATGGAGTTCGCGACGTCTTCCTTCTCCGACAGCCTGCGCCGATACGCCCCAGAACTCTTGCCCAGCAGCCATTTCGGCAATGCCACGGTGAACGGCCGGGACATCGCGCCACACGGCACCACGATTGTGGCCGTCGCCTACCGCGGCGGTGTGCTGCTCGCCGGTGATCGGCGCGGCACCATGGGAAATCTGCTGGCCAGCCGGGATATGGAGAAGGTGTTCATCACCGACACCTATTCGGCGGCGGGTTTCGCGGGCACGGTGGGCATGGCCATCGAGATGATCCGGCTGTTCGCCGTCGAGCTCGAACACTACGAGAAGATCGAGGGTGTCGGGCTGACATTCGAGGGCAAGGCGAACAAGCTGTCGAAGATGGTGCGCGACAATCTGCCTGCCGCACTGCAGGATATGGCGGTGGTCCCGGTTCTGGTCGGCTACGACCTGAGCGCCACCGATCCGGAGAAGGTCGGACGGATCTTCTCCTACGATGTCGTCGGCGGTCGCAGCGAGGAGCGGTTCGGCTACACCGCGGTGGGCTCCGGTTCACTGTTCGCGAAGTCCTCGCTGAAGAAGACCTACAGCCGCGGTATCGATGAGGACGCGGCGCTGCGGATCACCGTCGAATCGCTCTTCGACGCCGCCGAGGACGACACCGCCACCGGCGGACCGGATCTCACCCGGGGCATCTATCCGACCGTGGTCGTCATCAATTCCGATGGCGCCGTGGAGGTTCCCGCGGACCGACTGGCCGAGATCACCCGCGGGCTGGTCGAGAGTCGTGCCGCGGCGGCACATGATTGAACGCCAATGGTGGTATTCGGTCGCGGAAACGACCGAATACCACCATGCCTCGTGCCTGCTCGAAGGCGACAGCTGATCTCGTCAGCACATGGGTAACTCATCGGGGACGGGCTAACCCAGCTACCGCCAGCCCGCCACACGCCAACGCCACGGTCGTCGCACTCGGGTCTGGCGCCTAAATATTCGGGGAGGCGGGGGAGCGCTCCAGGATCGCGACGACGCCCTGGCCGCCCGCGGCACAGATGGAGATCAGCGCGCGGCCGGATCCCTTCTCCGCCAGCATCTTCGCCGTGGAGGCGACGATGCGGCCGCCGGTCGCGGCGAACGGGTGACCCGCGGCGAGCGAAGAACCGTTGATATTGAGCTTGCTGCGATCGATCGAACCGAGCGCGCCGTCCAGGCCGAGGCGCTCCTTGCAGTACTGATCCGACTCCCACGCCTGCAGGGTGGCGAGCACGACCGAGGCGAAGGCCTCGTGGATCTCGTAGTAGTCGAAGTCCTGCAGGGTCAGGCCGTTTCGGGCCAGCATGCGCGGCACCGCGTAGGTGGGCGCCATCAGCAGCCCGTCGGGGCCGTGGATGTAATCGACCGCGGCGACCTCGGAGTCGACCAGATGCGCGAGCACCGGCAGGTTGTGCTCGGCGGCCCATTCGTCGCTGGACAGCAGTACCGCGGAGGCGCCGTCGGTGAGCGGAGTGGAGTTACCGGCGGTCATGGTGGCACCGCCCGCCTTGACGCCGAAGACCGGCTTAAGGGTGGCCAGCTTCTCGATGGTCGAGCCGGGGCGCAGGTTGTCGTCGCGGGTCAGGCCGAGGAACGGGGTGATCAGGTCGTCGAAGAAGCCGCGGTCGTAGGCGGCGGCCATATTCTTGTGCGACAGGTAGGCCAGTTCGTCCTGAGCCTCGCGGGAAATGCCGAATTCCTTGGCGGTAATGGCGGCGTGCTCACCCATGGACAGCCCGGTGCGCGGTTCGGCATTGCGCGGGATTTCGATGCCGAGCATGCCGGGGCGCAGCTGGCCGACCAGCTTGAGGCGGTCCTTGGTGGTCTTGGCGCGGTTCGCATCGAGCATCCACTCGCGCATCGCATCGCTGACCCCGATCGGGGCATCGCTGGTGGTGTCGGTGCCGCCGCCGATACCGACCTCGATGCGTCCGGCGGCGATCGCGTCACCGACGGTGACAACCGCCTGCAGGCCGGTACCGCAAGCCAATTGGAGGTCGTGGGCCGGGGTGTAGGGCGACAGCTTGCTGCCGAGCACGCTCTCGCGGACCATGCCGTGCTCGCCGACGCGCTTGAGCACCGCGCCGCCGACGACCATGCCGAGGCGTTCGCCCTGCAGGCCGAACCGGCTGACCAGCCCGTCCAACGCGGCGGTGAACATGTCCTGGTTCGAGGCGTGGGCATAGGCCTTATCGGAGCGGGCGAACGGAATCCGGTTGCCGCCCACGATGGCGATCGGGCGCGGGGCCTTCTTTGCCGTGCTCTTCGCTGAACGGGCTTTGGTTGTCACTCGAGTCTCCAAGCTCTCGTCGGGTGCCCGGTGGGCCGTTCGGCGCGGAAGTGTCCGCGCAGATCGGCGCCCCGTCGCGGTTGGTTTACTTTAAACTTACTCTGGAGTAAGTTTATTGTCGACACCGTACCCCCGGAAGTCTGCGTAAATTCGCGCCGGGGCATGTAGTGAGCGAGCAGACCATTCGGCAGCGCGCGAGCCGAAACCACGACACACGAGACACAGAAAAGGGAGAAACAGTGGCAGTCAGCAAGAGCAAGGGTGCTCCCAACCTCTACGGATCGTTCGTACACTCCGCTCCGGGTCAATTCCTGGCAAGCAAGCTCGGCTTGCCGCAGCCGGAGAACCTGCGCCGCTACCGGGCCGGTGAGCCGCCGCTGCCCGGTCCGGTACTGCTCGGCGGCAAGGGCCGGGTCGCCGAACCCGTGCGCACCCTGCTGTCGGACTACACCTTCGCCGATGCGCCCGCCGCCGGGCAGAAGTACGGCGCGCTGGTGTTCGACGCGACCGGCGTCGGCTCGATCGAGGATCTGTCGCAGCTGTTCGAATTCTTCCAGCCCGCCATGCGCAGCATTGCCGCATCCGGTCGCATCGTGGTCATCGGCACCACGCCCGAGCTGACCGCGAGCGTCGACGAGCAGATCGCCCAGCGCGCGCTCGAGGGCTTCACCCGCAGCGTCGCCAAGGAACTGCTGCGCGGCGCCACCGCCCAGCTGGTGTACCTGCATCCGGAGGCGTCCGCGACCGCGTCCGGACTGGAATCCACGCTGCGCTTCCTGCTTTCGGCCAAGTCGGCATTCGTCGACGGTCAGGTCATCCGGGTCGGCAAGGCCGATGCGGTGGCCCCGGCCGCCTGGGACAAGCCGCTCGACGGCAAGGTCGCCGTGGTCACCGGCGCCGCGCGCGGCATCGGCGCGACTATCGCCGAGGTATTCGCCCGCGACGGCGCGACCGTGATCGTCGCCGATATCCCGGCCGCGGGTGAGGCCCTGTCGGCCACCGCGAACAAGGTCGGCGGCACCGCGCTCGCACTCGACGTGACCGCGTCGGACGCGGCGGAGAAGTTGGCCGAATTCGCCACCGAGCGCTTCGGCGGCATCGATATCATCGTGCACAACGCGGGCATCACCCGTGACAAGCTGCTCGCCAATATGGACGAGGGCCGCTGGAAGTCGGTCATCAACGTGAATCTCGCCGCACCGCACCGCATTACCGAGGGGCTGGTGGCGCGTGGCGCGCTGAAGGAAGGCGGCCGCGTGATCGACGTTTCCTCCATCGCGGGCATCGCGGGCAACCGCGGCCAGACCAACTACGGCGCCTCCAAGGCCGGTGTCATCGGCATGGTCAATGCCGAGGCGCCGAAGCTGGCCGAGAAGGGCATCACCATCAACGCGGTCGCGCCCGGCTTCATCGAAACCGCCATGACCGCGGCCATTCCGCTGGCCACCCGCGAGGCCGGTCGTCTGATGAGCTCGCTGCTGCAGGGCGGGCAGACCGTCGACGTCGCCGAGACCATCGCCTACTTCGCCAGCCCGGCGTCGAATGCGGTGAGCGGCAATGTGGTTCGGGTCTGCGGACAGAGCCTGATCGGAGCATGATGACGGAAATGATCACGCTCACCGAACCTCCCAAGAACAGCAGCCTGTTCGTCAAGGCCGCGCTGGGTGCGGTACCGGTGCCGCTGATCTCGGCACGCAGGTCGACCGTGCCCGATCGCGGCGTGCGGCTGGACGGGCTGCGGGTGGATCCGGATCACCTGGCCGCGTACTGCCGCGCGACCGGGCTGCGGTTCGGTGATTCGCTGCCGATGACCTACCCGTTCATCCTCAGCTTCCCGCTGGCGATGCAACTGGTTGTGGCACGGGACTTTCCGTTCGTCGCGGTGGGTGCGGTGCACGCGCAGAACCTGATCGAGCGCACCCGCGAGATCTCGGTGAGCGAGCCGCTGGACTTCAAGACGCACATCGAGAACCTGCGTGAGCACCCGAAGGGGCTGCTCGTGGATGCGATCACCGAGGTGAGCGTCGGACGGGAACTGGTGTGGCGTCAGGTCACCACCTTCCTGCACCAGCAGCGCACCTCGCTCTCCGGTGAGCCGAAGCCTGAGCCGAAGCCGGAAGAGGTTCCGCCGCCGCCGATGCGGACCATTCGGGTCGATCAGAAGACGATCACCCGGTACGCGGCCGCCTCCGGTGACCACAACCCGATCCATACCTCGGCTCTGGGCGCCAAGGCCTTCGGATTCCCGAGGGCGATCGCACACGGCATGTGGTCGGCCGCGAATATCCTCGCCAATGTCGAGGGGCGGATCCCGGAAAAGTCGACCTACGCGGTCAAATTCGGCAAGCCGATTCTGCTGCCGTCCACGGTGAACGTGTACGCCGATAAGGCCGAAGGTGGCTGGGATCTGGCCTTGCTGCACCCGCAGAAGGGGTACCCGCATCTGACGGCCACCCTGCGCTGAATTCGATCGCTCGCGGAGCCGCATCCGATTTCGGATGCGGCTCTGTGCGTTTCACGATGCTCGAGTTGCGACACGTCCGTATACGAGACGATCCGCTGGTCGACCCGAGGGGTACCGCGAGTTCGCGGAGAGCTACTACTAAGGGCCGGTGGATCTCGGCGCTGTCGCCCTACCTTCAGCCTCGGGACATTGACGGACGAGATCGTCGCCGCATTGAACCCGGATCTCGGTCTGGCCGACTTGGCCGCGGATATCGACGAAATCGACTATCCAGCTACCCGGGTGGGGTGATCAGCAGCCGCAATCGCAGCCGCAGTCGCCGCAGTCGCAACCGCAGTCACAGCAATCGCAGCAGTCGCAGCAGTCGCAGTTCTTGATCCAGGCGTCCTTGCGTTGGCCATTGCAGGGGTTGGTGTGGTCGGCGCAGCAGGCGTAGCCGGTGCAATAGACGCCGAGGACCAGTGCGAGGGCCTCTCCGATGCCGGGGCGGCGCACCGGTGGGCGCTTTTCGAAGTCGGGCGGCGGGGCCGGGTATTGCGCGGCCGCGGTGTGGCGGGACGCGTTGCAGGCGTGGGCGGTTGCGCCGATGCCGCGTCCGACTCGGCGGACCAGGGCGTGCAGTGGGTCGAGCAGCATCCAGCGGATGGTGGGGATCTGGTCCAGTTGGACCTCTGCGACCGCCTTGCGCAGGTGCGAATCGGACTGCCGCAGCAGGTCGTAGGCCTCCGGCATGGTGGTTCCGGTGGCGGCGAGTGGGTTGAAGCGACCGCGCGTTCGATCCTCATCGAAGTCCTCGACAGCATCCGTGAGGTGTGCGATTCGGCCGAAATGCCTACCGGCCTCTCGCAATGCGGCGATGTTCTCCGGACGATCGGCCAACACCGCGGTGTGGGCGAACAGTTCCGCAGCGCAGATCTGCGTCGGGGCGGTCAGATCGTCGAGAGAGATTGCGGGAGCCAGAGTTTCCAGGTGCGCCTGCGAATTGATCGCGGCAACAAGTGGTTCCACATCCAGGCCGATCAGCGACGCCTGCGATCGTGCGCGTTCCGCCCAGCGGCTCGACACCTTCGTCATCGGACGCCGGGTGAGGGCGGAGCTGTCACCGTCGTCGACGTGATCGCGAATCTTGGCCGATCCCAACAACAGTGACGCGGTGGAAGCCAGCAACACCCCCGGTGAATTCGCCGCCGCCACCTCCGCCCGGCGCATCCCGCGCAGCGCACACGGTCCCGCCGTGGTCCGCGCCATCGGACCCGACAGCTGCGCCTCGGTCAGCACACTCAGCACAATCGCATCGGTATTGGTCGCCGCCCGCGCCAACTGCCCATGCCCATCTCGCAGCCCCAAACACAGCCCGCACATATGCGTGCGCCACTCGGCCGCATCAATCCCATACTCCTCGGCCCCATGCGAACACGGCCGCAACATCCCGAACAATTCCGCCCCGTTCCCCGACCACTCCGCCGGTCACTACCTTTGACCACCCGCACTCTCGCAGCCCACCAACACAGCCGCAAGCCGAGCCGCCCCCACCGGCTGCCACCAAGCGAGTCGCCCGCAACCAAGCAGCCCCGCATCCCAAGAGGGCACACCTCCGGCCGACAGACTGTCTTGCGCCCGACCCGAACACGCCGCACCGAATACCATGCATCACACCGCCATTCGCCAGAAGTGGGTAGCGCAGCAATCTATCTGGACGGGGCACAAGGCAACCAGCGATTGCCTCAGGCCCCGACGGCTCGTGCAGCGTCCACTCCGAACCCAGCGGCTGCTACTCGGCCTTCTTGCGGCCCGCAAGACCGCGCCAGGCCAGATCGTCGAGGAGGTCAACGGCCTCGGATACCTCGATGCGGCCGCTGGCTACTCGGTCGGCGATTGCTTCGCCTGCGCCGATGACGGCTACCGCGACTACGTCGAAGTTGGTGCCGGGTTCGGCGTGTTTTGCACTGGATTCGAGGAGTTTGGCGGTTAGTTCGATGACTCGTTCGCGCGCGTTCTCGATTTCCGAGGCGAAGGCTTGCTGGCCGATTGCCTGGCGGTAGAGGACCTGCCAGGAGTTGCGGTTGCGGTCGACGAAGCCGAGGAAACCCTCGAGGGCCGTGCGGACCTGCTCATGCGGGGACAGCTGGGGGTTGCCCGCCGGTGCCACCGATTCGATGAAGCGCAGTCCCTCCCGCTGGATGCAGGCACGGAACAATTCATCCTTGGAGCCGTAGTAGAGGTACAACATCGGCTTGGAGATCTTCGCCTCGGCAGCGATCGCGTCCATCGACGTGTCGTGGAACCCCCTACGCGAGAACACCTCGACCGCGGCGTCGAGCATCTGCTGCTCACGAACCGCCCGAGGAAGTCGCTTCGTCCCGCCCGCCATTCACTCTCCTACCATGGTGAAGCTTTTATATTACTCCAAGGTAAGTTCGGCGGGTCGGTTTGCGCGTTCGCAACTTCACCACGCTGGGCGACGCTGAGCTCCTTAGGACCGCGATGTCCTTGGATTTGCTGACACAGCTGTGCAACCGTCCAGCAGAGCGATACTACGGGCATCCTCCGACAACGCGGCTGTACAACATACGACGACGGCCCGCAGCGGCTGCTCGCAGGTCGCCCGAAAGGGTCAGCCGCGATTGCTTGCCGTCACTCGAACGGATCCGCGACGGCTACTCGCCAGTCGCGCCGAAACGGCAGCTCAGCAGGTCTGCAGCGCACCCTTGTACCGCGCCATCCGCAGCACCGACTCGTCGACCCGAGCCGCGCTCAGCCGACCATTCGACACCGCCTGCTCCAGCCGGTCCAGCACCTGGGGCACCGCATCGGTGGTGATCCAGAGCGCGCTATCCGCACCGGCGACCAGCGCGGCCTCGACCGCATCCTCGATGCTCATCCGGCTGGTGATGGCGGCCATACCACCGAGGTCATCGGTGAAAATCGGGCCCTGGAACGGGGCGGCGCCATAGCCGGTGCCGTCGCGCAGCAGCGACATTGCCTGCGGGCTGATGCTGGCGGGCACATCGGGGGTGGTCAGGTCGGGTACGTCGAGGTGGCCGACCATCACGGCGGCGCCGGAATCGATGAGATTGCGGAACGGAGCCAGGTCGACACTCTGCAGCTGGGACAGTGGAGGGGTGCGCACGGCACCGGTATGCGAATCGCCCGATCCGGAACCGTGCCCCGGGAAGTGCTTCATGACCGTGCCGACACCGACCTCCTTCATGGCGCGGATGTAGGCGTCGGCGTACTCGGTGACCACTGCGGGGTCGTCGGAGAAGGAGCGGTCACCGATCACCGAATCGTCGGGCTGGCTGCTCACATCGACATCTGGTGCGAAGTCCACCGTCACGCCCAGATCCTTCAGCGCACGGCCACGGGTCACGGTGGCATCGTGGAACTGCTGGGCGGTCATGGTCTGGGCGGTCGCCCGAGCCGATGGCGCCGGACCGATCAGGTCCTTGGCCCGGGAGACGCGGCCGCCCTCCTCATCGATGGTCACCATCAGCGGCACCTTGGCCACCGCCTTGACCTGTTCGATCAGACCACTGCCCAACAGTGACTTATCGGTCCATCCGCCCACGAAAATGCCGCCGACCTGGGAGGTGCGCACCACATTCGTGGCATCGTCGGCGCCGGTGACACCGACTGTCAGGAGCTGGCCCAACTTCTCGCGCAACGTGAGTTTTGCGAGATAGTCGGCATCGCAGCCGCGCTTCACCGGGCTGGTGGCGGGTGTGGTGGCACCGGTCGCAGCGCCGGTCGTGGGGCCGAGGGTCGCCGCTGGCGACGGCGCGGAGCTGGAGTCGCTGCTGGAGCAGCCGGTCGCGACGGCGGCGAGGATTGCGAGCATGACGAGAGGCGTCTTTCGCATGTGTCCACGGTAGTCGGCGCGCTCGGATCGATCCGACTCAGGTAGTGCCAGCGGCGAGTCGCTGGGTCCTGCGGGCCAGGTCGGATATGCGGCTGCCGTCGTAGCCGAAGACCGCACTGTGCAGCCGGTCGTGGAATGGGTCGGTCCAGTGCGCCGGGATGGCGGCGCCGACGAGGATTCCGGCGACCGAGCCCGCGGTGGCGCCGTTGGAGTCGGTATCGCAACCACCTTGTACGGTGAGCCCGATGGTTCGGGTGAAATCGTCTGCGCCCCAAAGCAATCCGGCGGTAACGAGGCAGGCGTTCGGAACGGCGTGCACCCAGTTGTAGTGGTCGTGGCGGCGGTGGATGGCCGCGACGGCCCGCTCCCAGGACATGCCGCTTTCCCGGTCCGCGATAACCTCCGCGACCGCGGCGGACAACCTCGAACCTTCCGGAATGCATTGTTGGGCAATGGAAAGCGCAGACGCTATGCCGTCGGCGGTGAAGGCGGCAGCGACCAGTGCGGCCGCCCACATCGCCGCGTAGACACCGTTGCCGGTATGTGAGAGTCCGGCGTCGCGCGCGGCGAGTGCGGCAGCGCGTACCGGATCACCCGGACTGATATAGCCGAAGATATCGGCACGAATCATCGCACCGATCCACTCGCGATACGGATTTCGATACCGAGCCACCCGCGGCGGGGCCAAGCCGTTGATCAAATTGCGATAGGCGACCCGCTCCGCGGTGTAGGTCTGCAGGAACGGCAGATGCTCCAGCCACGCGTCCGCAACATCGGAGCGGGTGAAATTCTCTCCGCACGTTTCCAATAGATGCAGTCCGAGCACGGTGTAATCGATATCGTCATCGCGCGGAGCTCCGTCGATACACCCCTGCACCGATACCGGCCAGCTCGGATTCAGCGGATACTCCGTCGATGGCGGCAATAATGCGGGCACATAGTCGGTCAGCGGATAGGCGCGGGCGCGTTCGAGATAGCCGCGTATTCGCGCAGGCGTCCAGACGAATCCATTCTCCAGCGGTTTACCGAGTGTGCAGCCCACACAGCGTCCGACCCAGCCACCGTGAATCCGCTCGAACAGTTCGGCATCGGATAAATCCGAGACCACCGACTCGATTGCTTGCGACGCAGTCGGTTCGGGCAGATCCGACTCGTCATAGCTCCAGCCGGGGTCGCGCTCGGCGGTTTCGAGCCGGTCGAATAGCGTCCAGCACGCCGCAGGGTCGGCATGATCGGCGGTGGCGAGCGTGCGCACATCCGACTCGAACTCGGCCACCAGATAGCCCGATTCGAGCCGTTGCCGCCATTCGTAATACAGCAGCGTCCGTGGCTCGATCTCATGCCTGCCGAAGAACACAAGTTCGTTCGCATTGGACATATGCGCAGATTATCCGCGCGCGGCACACCGCGGGGCAGGCTGGTCCGGAGTAATGTTGTGGCGTAGCCATGTGACTCCCATCAGGAGGTCATCGTGCCGTGCGATCTAATGCTCATTGCCTATGACGGCTCCGAGAATGCCAAGCGGGCCATCGAATACGCAGGCCGATTTCTCTCGGCGAATAGAGCCGTGGTGCTCACCGCGTGGGAACCGATGGTGCGCCAGGCCGCTCGGCTGTCCGGACTCTCGGGTGTGATGCAGCCGGAGTGGGTCCCCGATGAGGAGATCGAGGACATCGCCTATGTCGACGCGCGCCATATCAATATCGAGGGCGTCCGCCTCGCCAAACTCGCCGGGCTCAATGCCGAGGCGCGCACCGCCGAATGCACTTCCACGATATGGAACGCCATTGTCGAAGCCGCCGACGACCTCGACGTCGACATCATCGTGGCGGGCACCCGCGGCGCCACCGGCATTCGCGCCCTGATGCACAGCAGCGTCGCCGACGCCGTACTCAAGCACTGCCACCGTCCGGTGCTCATGGTGCCGCCCGGCAGGGAGCCGCGCCGCTGAGATTTGGATCGCTCGAGTAGCTTCGCGCGGGGTTCGCGGGGTTAGGGTCGAGGGATCATGAACGGTTTCTTGCTCGCCCAGCCCGGTGGAGTGGTCCGTGCCTCGGGGACCCGGGTCGCCTTCGACGAGGTGGCGCGGGCGATGGCGGCGCTACGAGACGGATCCGCGGAGCTGATCGTCGGGGCACTGCCGTTCGATCCGCGGAATCCGGCCGCGCTGAGCGTGCCCGAGCAGGCGCAACGCACCGTCGGGCCGTGGCGGCCCGCGGCGCTGCCCGAACTGCCCGCCGTTCGGGTCATCACCGAAATACCAAGTCCGGCCGAACATGTCGCACGGGTGACGAAACTGGTCGAGCAGTTGCAGGATCCGGCGCAGCCGCTGCGCAAGGTCGTCGCCGCCCGATCGGTACTGGCCGAAGCCGACAGCGCGCTGGATCCCGAGCTGGTCGCGGGGCATCTGCTGACCAGGCATCCGCACGCGAATGTGTTCGCGGTCGATCTGACCGCCGCGGGTCGCCCCGGCGCGACACTGGTCGGCGCCACCCCGGAGGTTTTGGTCGCGCGGCACGGCGCCACCGTCACGCTGCACCCGCTCGCTGGCACGCTGCCGCGCCTGGCCGATCCGGATGCCGATGCCGCACAGGCGCGAGAGTTGTTGTCCAGCACCAAGAATCGCGATGAGCACGCCTTCGTCATCGAATGGATCCGGGAGGTGCTCGCGCCGGTCTGCGCGGAACTGACCATCCCGGACGGCCCGCAGCTGATCAATACGCACGAGGTCTGGCATCTGGCCACCCCGATCACCGGCCGTCTGCGCGATCCCGCGACAACCGCACTCGACCTGGCCATCCGGCTGCACCCCACCCCCGCGGTGTGTGGCACGCCGACCGATCTCGCGCTCGACACGATCGCCCATATAGAAGAGGAGCGCGGCTTCTACGGTGGCGCGGTCGGCTGGTGCGATGCGCACGGCGACGGGGAATGGGTGGTCGCGATCCGAAGTGCGGAACTATCCGCCGACGGTCGTTCGATCCGCGCCTTCGCGGGCGGCGGGATCGTGGCCGCCTCGGATCCGCATGCCGAATTGGACGAGACCACCGCGAAGCTGCGCACCTTGCTGGGCAGTTTGCACTGCGCGATTCCGAGCGACTGAGGTCATTCAATTCGGCTATCGGTGGGTTGACCGTATGTGATCGAGCCCCGCCCTGCTAGGTTGGCCCGGAATGTGCCTGCATCGATGTATTGGAGTGCCGCGATGAAGTTTGCTGTCCCTGGTGTTGCGAGTGCGGTCGCTGGCGCCGTTCTGGGTGCGGTCGCGGTGTTCGTCATCACGATGGCAGTGCAGCAGAACACGCGGCCGAATATCGAGCGCTCCGACTCCAACTCCTCGCTACTCAACAACGTTGAGTACGGCAGCCGCTGATCCACAGCAGTTCGAACGACCGCCGCGGAGGCGGTAGCACGACGCGTCGACTCGACGGTTCCCCGCTCGGCAGGCGCTGGTTCGTCGGGACCGTGGTCGCGGCGTTCCTGCTCACATTTCTGCAGGCGCCCGGCCTGACGGTCGCCGACACCAAATACGATCTGGCGCAGAATCCGCTGGGCTTCCTCGAACGCGCCGCCCACCTGTGGAGCAGTCAGGCCCCGATGGGGCAGGTGCAGAACCAGGCCTACGGATACTTCTTTCCGCACGGCGCATTCTTCTCGGCCGGGCATGTGCTCGGTCTGCCCGCCTGGGTGACCCAGCGGATCTGGTGGGCATTGCTGCTGCTCGCCGGGTTCTGGGGCATCGTCCGGCTCTGTGAAGCGCTCGGCATCGGTAGTCGCGGGTCCCGGGTGGTGGCCGCGACCGCGTTCGCACTCTCACCGCGGGTGCTGACCACGCTCGGGTCGATCTCATCGGAGACGCTGCCGATGGTGCTCGCGCCATGGGTGTTGCTCGCGCCCGCCGCATTGGGCACCGCCTATCGCACGCACAAGCGCGGCGGTGCCGCCTCGCCCGCCGGGAGTGCGCTGGCGCTGGCACTCATGGGCGCGGTGAATGCAGTGGCGACGGTCGCCGCATTTCTGCCCGCACTGCTGTGGTGGGCGTCGTATCGGCCGAACCGGCGCTGGTGGCGATTCACCCGGGCCTGGATTCCGCTGCTGGTGCTCGCCACCTTCTGGTGGGCGGTGCCGCTGCTCGTGCTCGGCAAGGTCAGCCCGCCGTTCCTGGACTACATCGAATCCTCGGGGGTGACCACGCAGTGGGCGTCCCTGGGTGAGGTGCTGCGCGGCACCGACAGCTGGACGCCATTCGTCTCACCGGAGCGCATCGCGGGTGCGGTGCTGGTGACCCAGCCCGCGGCGGTGCTGGCCACCGGACTGCTCGCAGCGGCGGGTATGGCCGGGTTGGCGATGCGGTCCATGCCGTATCGGGGGCGGCTCGCGCTGATCCTGCTGGTCGGATTGGTCGGGATCTGCGCCGGATATGTCGGTGAGCTGAGTGGGCCGTTCGCGGATTCGGTGCGGGTATTCCTGGACGCCGGTGGCGCGCCGCTGCGCAATGTGCACAAGCTGGAGCCGCTGATCCGAATTCCCCTGGTGCTCGGCCTGGCTCAGCTGCTGACCAAGGTGCCATTGCCCGCGTCGGTTCCGATGCCGATGTGGCGCAGCGCCTTCGCCCATCCCGAACGGGACAGGTCGGTCGCGGTCGCCGCATTGATCCTCACCGCGCTCGCACTGTCCACCTCATTGGCCTGGACCGGGAAACTGGCGCCGCGCGGGGCCTACGACGAGGTGCCCGGGTATTGGAAGCAAACCGCGCAGTGGCTGTCCGACCATGCCTCCGACACCCGGGCCCTGGTGGTGCCCGGCGCGCCCTTCGGCAGCCAGGTGTGGGGGCTGACGCGTGATGAGCCGCTGCAGGCGCTGGCGAGCACGCCGTGGGCGATCCGCGACGCGGTGCCGCTGAATCCGCCGGGCACCATCCGCGCGATGGATTCGGTGCAGCGGTTGATCGCCGACGGCAGGCCGTCGAGCGGTCTCGCGGCGACGCTGACCGAGCAGGGCATCGGAATCCTGGTGTTGCGCAATGATCTCGATCCGGACACCGCACGCTCGACCCGGCCGATACTGGCGCATCAGGCGATCGACGGTTCACCCGGATTGCACAAGGTCGCCGAATTCGGCAATCCGATCGGGACGGCCGTCATCTCCGACCATCTGGTCGTCGACGGTGATCTGCGGCCCGCCTATCCGGCGATCGAGATATACCGGGTCGAGGCACGGCCGCCGGGTACGCCCGTCGAAATACACAGCGGCACCGGCGCTCCGACGTCGTTCCCCGGTGCCTACACGGTGCCGCTGGCCGAGGTCGAGACGGTGCAGGGCGGGTCCGAGGTACTCGAACGGCTGCATCGTGATGCCGATACCGCGCCGAGGCTGCTCGCATCCGATGCGGCCGCCGCCGGACTGCCGATCGGGCCGTTGACCGTCACGGATACGCCGATGGCGCGGGAGGCCGATTTCGGCAAGGTGGACAACCACAATTCGGCGCTGCGCGCACCGGACGATGCGCGCCGCACCCATAATCTGGTGCCCGACTATTCCGTCCCCGGTGCGGAGTTGGTGCGCGGGGAATGGTCCGGCGCGACGATCACCGCATCGAGTTCGGCCGCCGACGCCACCCAACTGGGCGGATCCGCGCCGGGCAGTTCGACCGCCGCGGTCGTCGATGGCGATCCGTCGACCGCATGGATCAGCAATGGCGCCGAACACGCACTGGGACAGTGGCTTCGGCTCGATCTCGACCACCCGATCGGCACCGGACTGCTGCAACTGACCACCAGCGCGGCGGCCATCGGCGACCCGGTGAAATGGGTCGAGGTCCGCACCGCGCACGGCAGTGTCTCGGCCCGGATTCCCGAACCCGGTGCACCGGTGTCGATTTCCTTGCCAGCTGGGCAGACCGACTGGCTCAGCATTACCGCCATCCGTACCGCAGACGGCACGCGGGGTGGGCAATTCGGCATCAGCGAACTGACCCTGGACGATTACACCGTCCGCACCGCACCGGTCCGGGTCGACATCCGGCATCGGACGGTATTGCCGCCCACCCCGGCGGGCGCGCAGGTCCATGCCTGGGATCTCGGACAGGAATTCCCTGGTCGCAGTGCTTGTTTCGATGCACCGGACCGAGTGCGGTGCAGTAAGGGACTCGCCCTGGCGCCAGAGGAGCCCGGTGCGTTCGAACGCACGCTGTCGGTGCCGGAGCCGATGACCGTCACGCCGGAGCTGACGGTGCGAACTCGACAGAGCCCCGAACTGGAGGCGCTGCTCACCGACCAGTCGCGTCCCGTGGCGCGCGGCAAGGCCGATGTCGGTGATCTGCGCGGTTCGGCCTTCGCGGACACCGATGGGGATCCGCGGACGAGTTGGACGGCGCCGGAGGATTCGGTGCGGAACCTGGCAGGCGGCAAACCAACGCTCGAGCTGGAACTGCCCGAACCCGCTTTGGTCACGGGGCTGGAATTGACACCGTCACTCGGCGAATTGCCCGCCGCACCGCTCGCGGTGGCGGTAAATCTCGGCAATGGCCCGCAGGTTCGCGAACTCGAGCCGGGCGAGCCGACTCGAATCTCATTGCAGCCCACGGTGACCGATCGCATCGAACTGAGCATCCAGGGTTGGCGGCCGGTACTCGATCGCACCGCGCTGGGCTTCGCCGTCACACAACCGCCCGGGCTTGCCGAGGTGTCGGTGCTCGGACCGGAGTATCCCGCGCCCGCCGGGCCCGATCGGTTGATCACCATCCCGTGCGCGCAGGGTCCCACGATTGCGCTCGGCGGACGGTTCGTGCATACCACCGTCACGGCGACCGCCGATGAATTGCGTTCCGGTGCACCGGTTCCCGCGCGGGTGTGCACGAATTCGGAACTTCCCACCGATTCGGTCGGCTCCGACGAGATCGCGGTGCCCACCGGGCGAGCCGATGTGACGGTCGCGCCGACCTCACTCTTCTCCGTCGACCGACTTCGCCTGAACCGCACCGATTCCGCCGCCGCCGGTATCGGCCGATCCGATCACGCGAAACAACTGCTCGTCCTGCCGCTCAGCACCAATGTCGGATGGCGGGCAAGCGCTGCCGACGGCAGTGCACTCGCACCGATCGTGGTCAACGGATGGCAGCAGGGTTGGCTGCTACCGGACTCGGGATCGAAACCATCCGGCCCGATCACCGTCTCCTTCCCCATCGACCGCTGGTACCGCCTCAGCATCTTCGGCGGTCTGCTGCTACTGATCCCGTTGGTCCTGCTCGCCATCCCCCGCCCCCGCCGGATCCCGACTGCTGGCGGCTCGGAGTCGAGCTCCGGTACAGACGAAGCCCAACCCAGGGCACACACCGCGGAATCCAACGCGAACGTTGCCGACCTCGACCCAAACGCAGCCGACTCCAGTCGAGACGCAGCCAACTCCAGTGTGAATGCGGTCGACCGGACTGTGGACAACGGGCCGACTCCGACCACATGGGGCAATCGCACCCTCGGCGCGATCGGAATCGGCGCTGTCGCAACGGTTATCGCCGGACCGGTCGGCACCGTGCTCACCGTGATCGCGCTCGCCGCGACTCGCTTCTCCGCACGGATAACGTCGAAAGTCCTTGCCGCCATTGCTGGCCTCGGCACCGCCGCCGCCGCGGCAGCCCTATCCACCGGACCGTGGCGCGCCGCAGGCGGATACATGGGTGGCTCCCTGTGGGTCCAACTGCCCGCACTACTGGCTGTGATCGCCGTCGGCGTCGCCGCACTCCCGCCACGACGCAAAGACCTGTAACGCGCACTGCTAGCGTCGGATGCGTGACGGCGTGCGTGGAGTGCGGATTCGACTACGAACCCGCGTTGGTTCCCGAGGTGTCGGCGCTGGCCAGGGTGCACGCGGCGGAGTACGCGACACTGCTCGGTCAGGATGAACAGCGACTTCGGCGCCGACCTGCACCCGAGGTGTGGTCGCCACTGGAGTACGCCTGCCATGTGCGGGATGTCCTACTCGCACAACGGGAACGCGTGTTACTCGCCCGCCGCGCCGACGCACCGGCGCTCGAGCCGATGGGTCGCGACGAACGCGTCGAACACGACGGCTACAACGACCAGCAGCCATCCGACGTCGCCCGCCAACTCACCGATGCGGCCCTACTCTTCGCCAACGTCCTCGACCGCCTGACACCCCCGGACTGGAACCGCACAGTCATCTACAACTTCCCGGACCGCCAAGAACGCCCCCTCCACTGGCTCGCCCTACACACCCTGCACGAACTCCGCCACCACCTACTCGACATCCGCCGCCAACTCGAGACCTGACCACCCCCGCCCCACCAGACCTCGCAGCCATCCAACCTCACCAACCACCGGGTCCACAGCCCGCCAACCACCCGACGCCTCAGCTGGACAGGCGATCACCATGCGCTGGTGCAGGCAAACACCGAGAGCGCCCTGCATGAGCGCATTCTCGATGGCTGTGCAGCTCGGGTGGGGTCAGTCCTTTGGAGAGGGCAGTGACTTCTGTGGTGGTCGTGGGGTGGGGGCTGCTGAATTGAGGGCGGTCGGTGGGGGCTCATCAAGCGGCTCTGCTGCCGTGGCGTCGCAGGTGGATGAGTGGGTGGTGGCGTGTTTTGCGTGGTCGCGGGCTCGGGCGAAGCGGCGGGCTGGTTCTTCTATTAGGGCGTAGCTGGCGGCGGCGATCGGGAGGGTTAGTGCGATGGTCAGGATGAGGACTTCTTTGAAATCGCCGCTGAAGGGGAGGATTCCGAAGACCGGGAAGACCACGGATAGGACTGCGAGGTGCCAGAGGAAGATGCCGTAGGACCAGCGGCCGATGGTTGCGGCGACCGGGGATTCCAGCCAGCGATGGGGGCGGGCGCCGGGCGGGCGCAGTACCAGTGGGGCGAGCAGGGCGAATCCGATAATGGCGCCGAAGCCCATCTTGGCCGCGTACTGCCACGGCTCGGCGCGGGTCAACCCGGCGGGGCCGCCGAGATCGGTGGCGGAGAGCAGGAAGGCGATCAGTGCGACGGTCCACATCACCGGTTGATTGGCGAGCAACCGCAGCCGTGGTGATAGCTGATCCCTATTGTCAATGAGCTCGGCCAGCAGCATGCCCACCGCGAACCACGGCAGGTATCCGGGCAGCCAATTGTCGGCGTGAATGGCGTCGGGCGTCGGTACCGGAATGAAATTCCAACTCAGGCTGACCGCCGCCAGCGCGAGGATCGCGGGTATGCGCCAGCGGGCGGCGTCGCCGCGCAGCCGCACCACCGCGAAGGCCAGCAGGGGCAGCACCAGATAGAAGGCCACCTCGACGGACAGACTCCACATCTGGGTGAGTCCATCGGTCAGCGTCAGCGGCACGAAGACCTGCGTCAGAGCCAGATTCGAAACCCATACGCGCAGGCCAGCAGTGTCGGCCGCACTCGGAACCAAGATCAGAACCGCGGCCACCACAACCCAGTACGCGGGCAGAATGCGCGCCGCTCGGTGCCGCAGGTAGTAGCCGACCGAGGGCGCGGTCCCCAGCCCGCGCGCCTTCGCGGCATGCGGACGCCACAGCAGGAAGCCCGACAGCGCGAAGAACACCGCGACCGCCATATCGAACCGTTCCCAGATACGGCCCAGCACCGGCGTATTCGCGGCGCCGGTCTGGAACGCGACGTGGGTCAGCAGCACACCCAGTGCGGCCATGCCACGCATACCTTCCAGGGCAGGCACGAAACCCCGCGTGCGAGCGGGCGCGGCTTCGGTCGGCGTGGAAGGGGTAGCGGTCATCGGACTCCAGTCTGCAGGTCCGTTCGAGCGACCTGCAAGCAGTCGTACCTACCAGCTGGTAACCCTACGTTTCAGATTTCGCGTTAGACTCGGGCGATTTCTGGGTCGAATCCGGCCTCGGCACCGCATAGTACGCCAACGGACTGTTAGTGTCGGGGCTCACGAGTGCCGCGGCGCGCCCGCAGTACTTGCCGCACAGACCCGTGTTCTACGACGAGGAGAGTTTGCATGGCACTGAGTGCCGGAACCAGAAGGACGGTGGCCTGCCTGCTCGTGGGTCTGGGCGCGTTGTCGATCGTCGCCGCGGTGATGATCCCGACCTACACCGTCAGCAAACTGGCAAAAACTCCCCTCGACCTCGAGATCACCACGATCGCGACGAACCAGCCCAGCGAGGACAGCCTCGTCCTGGACGCCAAGTCGCTCACCGCACCCGAGGGCGCGGCCAAGGTCGACACCAATGTGCCGCTGGTCTCGCAGCGGTTCCTCACCGTCGAGGACCCCTCCGACGCCACCGAGATGACCGTCCAGGCCGGTCAGACGCTGCGGCGCATCGATAAGCAGGGCGACACCGGCCTGCTGACCGCGACCATCGACCGGGTCACCATTGACCGCACGTCCGGCGAGCCGGTGGCCAAGGAGCCCAACGGCTCCATTGCCGTCACGGTGAACAAGGACCTACAGAGCATCGCCGACCCGGTGCAGCACACCGGCCTGCAGTACCGCTTCCCGATCGGCACCGAGAAGAAGACCTACCCGTACTTCGATCTCAACGTGCGCAAGACCTTCGACGCCAAGTTCATCGAAGAGACCGAGATCAACAGCACGAAGGTCTACCACTTCCAGATGTCGGTCCCGGCGACCAACCTGTGGGACGTGGTCCAGGCCCCGACCAATCGGCTGAGCCTGCCCGCCGCGAAGTGGGGCCTCGAAGGTGACGAGCCGGTCACCATGACCCGCTACTACACCAACACCCGCGACCTGTGGGTCGAGCCGCAGACCGGCACTGTGGTCAAGGGCGGCGAGCAGCTCAACCTGTTCTACGCACGCAGCGCCGACCACCCCGACGTCACCGCGCTGAAGTCGCACCTCGTCTTCGATGAGAACACCATCGAATCGCAGCTCTCGGTCGCCAAGGAGAACATCGACAAGCTGTCGCTGTACGGCCGGATCATGCCGATCGTGCTCGGCGTGCTCGGTGTCGCCGCCCTGGTCGGCGGAGCGATCCTGGGGATCCGCGGTGGATCCGCCGGTGCTGGCGTTGGTCGGCGCGGTGGTCCGGGCCGGGGCGGGGATGACGCTCCTACCCAGCAGTTCAGGACCCAGAAGAATCTCTGACGGCAGTTCCGATACTCGGCTCCCCGGCATGACGCCTGGGAGCCGAGTTCGTTTTGGGGGGCAGTTCGATCAGGTGGCGGACGAACTCGAGGGATACGCGACGGGATGCGACGGCTGGTACAGCAGCATCAGCCCCGCGCCCGGGATCTTCATGTCGACGCAGCGCCCGAAGCTCCGCTCGGCAATGTCGCCCTCGAATCGCGCTCCACGCCCGGCCAATTCCGCCATGGTCTGCTCGATGTCATCGCATATCAGCGAAATCTCGTGGCGCGGTGGGCCATCGGCGGGGTGCACCCCGAGTTCGCTCGGCCCGGTACCGAAAATCAGCCACCCACCATGGGCGTCCACATTCGGCCAGCCGAGAACGTCGCGGAAGAACGCGCGAGCCGCATCCGGATCCTCCGCATAGACCAGTGTGTGCACAGCGGTGATCATGCTGGTGATCGTAGGCGAGCCGGCGCGGTCGGGTGGGTGATCGTGCGCTCAGGCAGTTGGTCTTCAGCGAACCACTCACCCGAACGGACAATCGCCAGCCAGGCTCACCCAGCCACGCGACCGCCGACGAACCGCCGCACCCGAGCACGCGATCGCTAGCGAACCTGCGGTCAGGCGGGTGATGGGGAGCGGTCGGCGGTTCGCAGGACGATGGCTGCGACCAGGATCGTGGTGGCGGCAGCGACGGCGACGGCAGTGGTGATCAGGGCGGGGACCGAGCGGGCGAAGGAGGCCATCAGGACCAGCTCGACCGCGAGGCCGAGCCACGTCAGTGCGGCAAGGGAGGTGCGGTCTACCGCGATCGCCGAGAGCAGTGCGCCCTGGAGCACCGCCAGGATGGCACCCTGCAGCGCGAACAGCCAAAGCATGCCCTGGATCGGCGCATAGTCCTGTCCCGCGAACAGGGGCGCCAGCGGTGCCGTCACCGCCGCACCCACGACCGCAACGATCCCGATGCCGGACAGCACGGCGAGCGCATCCCGGATCGCTCGCGCCGAATGCGTCGGCTGCGCCATCCGCGGATACAACACCACCCCCACCGCCTGCGGCAGCCAGAACGCGATCTTCGTGGCAATCGCCCCGAGCGCATACCGACTCGCATCCGCCTCCGCCAACACAATCCGCGCAACAATCAAATCCGCCGACGACAACGCCATCAACGCCGCCTGCGCCTGCGCCGCCCGCAACACCGGCACCACCCCGACCGCCTGGGCTCCCCCGTCCGAGGCGCCGGATACACCCCAGGCCCATAACCGCGCCACCCACCGATTGGCGCCACGCACGCCTTCGCGGCGGACCGCACGTGTCGAGCCATCGTGGCCAACTCCCTGTGCCGGTATCCCGCGCGTCACATCGCCGGAACCGCCGACCCCATATCCCGGTGCTTCGGACCCATCGCGGGGGGACGGTTCCGTTTCCGCATCGGCTGTGGGGCTGATGCGAGGGGGTGTGGATGCGGTGTAGTGGGCGAATACGGCGGCGGCGGTGATGCCGAGGGCGGCGGCCCAGAGTGCGGGGGCGGCGGAGCCGCCCAATGCGAGGACTACCAGGGCGGGAGCTACGCGTGCGATTCCGGCTGTGCCGAGGACTATCGCCAATGCGCGAAAGCGTCTGCCGCCCTGCAGGATGCCCTGTTCGCCGGATAGCAGCACCAGGGCGGGGGCCGCGCCGAGCGCGGCGGCGCAGGCGACCACGCCGACATTCAGCACCGCGGTCACCAGCGGAACCAGCACCGCGGCGAGAACCGCGACGATTACCGCACACCGCCACTGCAACCGACGCAGCGCCGAGACGCTCGCGCCGCGCACCAATTCCCGCGCGACCACATTCTGCAATGCCAGCGCGGGCACCGCGCACAACAACTGGACCGCGAGCAGACTCGCGAATTCGCTGTATCCGCTGACCCCCAACCACCGGCTGGCCAGCATCTGCAGCAGATACCCCGCCACATTCGCCGTCATCGCGCCAGCCGTCACCAACGTCAGATCCGCGACAACGGGTAGACGACGGACGGCAGGCACGCCGCAATCGTCCCACCCACACCCCCGAGCCCTGTACACCTGTCCCGGCAAGCCCCAGGCCACACCCGCCCGGCGGACAGATCCGCCAGAGCAGGCCCCGCATTACTCGGGTGCGAGATCCGGCCGGCGAAACGCATTCGAATACGGCGATCGGTGCCGCGACGACCAGCTCGCGCCGAAGGCCCGGGGCCGCGGGTGGGCATGGCCCGGGGCGGGTGGGTCCGCATTCGGGACGTAGGGTGCACGCGTGAGTGACTGGCCGGCTCGGCGCGCACGGTGGGTGCGATTCGCACCGGCCGGGTACAGCGGGGTGTTATCGCTGCTCATTGCCGGTCCACTGCTCGGACCGGGCTATCTGTTGCTGCGCGATGCAGTGAGTACGCCGCGCTCCTACCCAACGGATTCGGCGCTGGGGCTCGGTGCCGCGGCCCCGCGCGCGGTGCCGCAGGACGCGCTGCTCGCGGCGCTGTCATCGATCATCGATGGCGGCCTGATCGTCAAAGCGATCCTGGTCGTCGCGCTGTGGGCGGCCGGATATGGCGCGGCGGTGCTGGCCCGCGAATCGCTCCGGGTATCGACCGGACCGCAACTGGTCGCGGTCACCGTCGCTCTGTGGAATCCGTATGTGGCCGAACGTCTGCTGCAGGGCCATTGGAGTCTGCTGACGGGCTATGCCGCGCTGCCGTGGACCGCACTGGCCGCATACCGAATTCGCCAGCGCAACGCGCCGAATGCCGCATTTCACGCGTTCGACGAGCCTGGTGTGGATCGGCCCATCGCTCCGACCGCCACCGACCGCGCCGATCCGACCGCTACCGCGGCCCCTCAGAACCGCAGTCCAGCACAAGCTCGCCGCCCGCGATTCCACCGTGCCACCAAGACGACAGGGAGTGCGGCAGCCTCATGGGCCGCACTGGCCGCATGTTTCGCCGCCGCAGGACTCACCCCGACCGGCGCACTGCTCGCGGGCGGTACCGCTGTCGTCCTGATCGGACGACGAAACCTCCTCGGAACACTCGCACTGCTGCTGGTCGCATCCGCGCCGTGGTTGACCGCGACGGCACTGTCCGGCGCAGGCTCGGAACCCTCCGACCCAGCCGGAATCGCCGCCTTCGCCGCCCGCGCCGAACCCGCCCTCGGCACGCTCGGCAGCCTGGCCGGACTCGGCGGCATCTGGAACGCCGATTCGGTCCCGCACTCGCGCACCACCGCACTCGCCCTGATCGGCACCGCCCTACTCCTGATCCTCGTGGCAACCGGCATCCGCGCCGCTTGGACCAAGAAGACATCCGCGACCGGCACTATCCCGCCCCGCCCCACAGCCGCCTCCCCCACGACTCATTCGACACCCGCCGCACCCAAGCCGAACACCACTGGTAGGACCGCAACGAGGGACAACACCCGAACCCGTTCCACAGCCCCCACCGATATCGAACCCGGCACCACAGTTCCGACCGGCCGCGCCGCCCATGTCGAATCCGATGCAGCTATTGCCCATTCGACAAAACTCGGGGCCGAGTCCACCGAGATCGATCACGCGAGCATCCGTATTCGCCGCGTCCTACTGATACTCGCGGCCACCGCGGTCGTACTCCCCACCTTGGGCGCGACATCGTGGGGCATGAGCGTCATGGAATGGCTCGTCGCCAATGTCCCCGGCACCGGGCTGCTGCGTGACACGCAGAAGTACGTGGCACTGGCAATGCCCGCCTACGCGCTGTGCGCCGCGGCCGGGTGCCGGACCGTTGCCAGGTGGTTCAGCACAGCCGCGTCGACCGAACCGCCCGCCCGCAACTCACGAACGACCGTAATATCGCTGACCGCAGCGCTATTCATCGCACTGCTCGTACTGCCGCTATTCGATCTCGCCTGGGGCGTTGGCAATCAACTGCGTCCGGTGCACTATCCGGCGGGCTGGCAGCAAGTCGCCGACCGGATCGATGGCCCGGGCGATATCGCGGTGCTGCCCGGAGGCATGTTCCGGAAATTTCCGTACAGCGGCAAAGTGCCGGTGTTGGATCCGGCACCTCGAATGCTGCCTCGTGACGTGCTGCAGACCGGCGAACTCCCGGTGCACGGCCGGACGGTCGCCGGTGAGGGCGCCAGCGCCCGGGAAGTGGAATCCGTACTGCTGCACGGAGGTTCGGCTCAGCAGCTGGCGAACCTCGGTGTCGGCTGGGTCCTGGTCGAGCGCACCACTCCCGGACCACTCGGCGAGTCGAAAACGACACTCGCCCAATTGACGACGGTCTACACCGACTCCGAACTCGCACTGTACCGAGTTCCCGGCAGCACCGATCGGCCCGCCGAATCACACACCACCCAGCGGGTGATCGCCTATGCCGCCCACCTCATTTGGGCCGCACTGCTGATCGGCGGACTACTACTGGCCGCCCTTTTGCGCCCTCCTGCCTGAAAACACTGGCGCACAGCCATCTCAGATTGCAGCACTCTGTATCCGCCGATGGCACAGCGGAATTCCGCCGCCCAGTCGAACACGACGCCACCTTGTTCGCCGAACAGGGTGACCCCAGGCGCCGTCACCATCACCGAGATCGCGTACCAGGGGAGATTCGTCGATACCCCGGCCGCTGGCAGGCCCATCGAAGTCGAGGGCCGATCGGAATTCGTCCGCGACGGTCCGATCGCCGCGATCGTGGACCGCAGCTGATCAGGGTCCGGGCGGCATGAGGCCCGCGGTGTACTCACCTCGGGCCGCCGCCGCGAGTACCTCGTAAACACCGTTTCCCGTTTGCTCCCAGGAGAATTCACGCGCACGGGCACGCGCCTTCTCGCCCATCACGGCACGCGCCTGGGTGTCGTCGAGCAGTTCGCCGACGGAGTCGCCGAGCTGGCCGATATCGTCGACGAGCACTCCGGTCACACCGTCGACAATGGAATCGGTGAGTCCGCGCGAACTGCGGTAGCCGATGGTCGGCACGCCGTGCTGGGCCGCCTCGATCACCGCGAGTCCCCAGCCCTCTTTGCGCGAGGGCAGCACATGCACCCAGGCACGGGCGAGCAGTTCGTGTTTACGCCGCTCATCGACGTGGCCGTGGAAGGTGACCGCATCGGCGATGCCGAGGTCGCGGGCGTCGGCCTTCAGGTTGTCCGCCCACCAGCCGTCGCCGATCACATCCAGCCGCAGGCCGGGGATCCGCTGCCGCAATCGGGCCACGACATTCAGCGCGTCTTCGATCTGCTTGTGCGGCACCAGCCGCGACAGCACCACAATGCGCGGATCATCCGTGCGGGTCTCCGCACAGCCGGTCGGCGCGTCGGTGGGAACAGATTCGGCGCCATTGCGGACCACCGCGATCCGCGACCCGTCCACGCCGAGCGTGGCCAGTTCCTCGGCCGAGGGCAGCGAAACGGTCAGGTACTGGTTGTTCCGATGCACGCGGGGCGAGAGCCGCGATTCGATCCACCAGCCGATGCGCCCGACGAAACGTCCGGCGACCGGCCACTGCTCCCGATGTCCGTGATGCACAAGCACCACCGATGGCGCATCGGCCGCGATGCCAGCGAAGAAGGGAATGCCGTTCTGGGTGTCGATCACCGCATCCGGGCGCAGCCCGCGCAGCGGCCCGATACCGAGGCGACCGAGAGCGATCGCGATCAGCGCGCGCGGATAGACCGAGAATCGACCGCCCGCCCGGCTGATCTCGATGCCGTCGATCCGCTCCCGTTTCGGCGCACCCGGATAGCGGGCGGTGCGCAGGGTGACCTTGACCCCGCGGGCGGCGAGTTGGGCCCCGACCTGCTCCAGGTACCGCTCGCTGCCGCCGCCCTGCGGGTGCCCGGTGTCACGCCAGCACAGCAGGAGGACTTCGCGCACGGTGGAGCTTCTCTCGGTCGACGGGTCCCGGCCGGGACGACGGATATCGCCGTACACCCTAACTCGTGCACCCGTCCAACCAGCTCTCACCGCATCGACCCGCCGTGCGATGCGGAATTCCCACCCCGGGCAGCCGGGACGGCAGCGGCATATCAGCTCTGTGCGAAACTCTGCGCCGTGCCGAGAGCTGAAACCGAACCAGCCGAGGCCGTGGCGGCGCACGCCCCACGGCGCACCGGGCCGTCCCTGTCCCGGTTCGCGCGGCGCGCAACATTGCGTCGATCGCTGCGGCTGCTCGGCAGCTTCCGATTCGAGCAGACCGATCCGGCAGTCTTCTACGGTGGCATTGCCGCCGACAGCGCCGCGATGATCGGCGATTTCTATGCCGATATCACCGGAAAGGGGCTCGACGGCGCGACGATCCTCGATGTGGGCGGCGGCCCCGGCTACTTCGCCGACGAATTCGTCAAGACCGGTGCGCGCTATATCCCGGTCGAGCCCGATCCGTCGGAGATGCATGCCGCGGGACTGTCGGTGCCCGGCGCGGTGCGCGGCTCGGGCATGGCACTGCCGTTCCGCGACAACACCGTGGATATCTGCTTCTCCTCGAATGTCGCCGAGCACGTGCCGCAGCCATGGGTCATGGCCGATGAGATGGTACGGGTAACCCGCCCCGGCGGCTTGATCGTGTTGTCGTACACGGTGTGGCACGGCCCATTCGGCGGTCACGAGACCGGTCCGTGGCACTACCTCGGTGGGGAGTACGCCGCGCGCCGGTACCGCCGCAAGACCGGCCGGGAACCGAAGAATCGCTTCGGCAAGTCGCTGTTCGCGGTCGGCGCCGCCGATGGGTTGCGTTGGGCAGCAAGCACTTCCGCCGATGTGCGCACTGTCTTCCCGCGCTACCACCCGCGATGGGCGTGGTGGGTGGTTCGGGTACCGATACTGCGAGAGTTACTGGTGAGCAATCTGGTGGTAGTGGCAACCAAGTAGGGTGCGACTACTTCTCCAGCCAGCCCCGTCGCCAGCTCCTGCGCCCGCACGCGTTGGCCGTTGCCGCCCAAGGCGATTCCTGAATCGCCAGGCCGACCGTCTCCAGCGTGGTTAGTCCGACTTGATCGGCTAGCAGTCCGACGACCGCCACTGCCTCGGCGGCCTGCATTGCTGCTGTTGCCTGCTCGATGGTCAGCGTCCGGCCCGGCAGGAAGGAGACCACCCACCCGCCCGCGCCAACACTTTTAGCCTGATGCTCGGTCTGATCACTGGTCATCAGCGACCGGCCGATTACTTGCACCGCCATGACTCGGACTCCCCAATTGCGTAACGAATCGAGCGAGCTGAACTGTTGCTACAGCATGACCGTTGCAGCAACAGAACGCAATAGTGCGTTCTCTGAAAAGCGAACCGACAGGTTGGAATTCGCCCTGTTCAGAATGCTGTTCGAACGGAAAACTGAAACAGGTTACAGACAATCGAGCGGCAAAACTGTAACGTGTTCTCATGCATTACGACAGCTTGTTCATCGGCGGCCGCTGGACCGCGCCAGCCTCCACCGAGCGCCTCCAGGTCATCTCACCCGCGACGGTCGAGACGGTGGGCAGCGTCCCGGTGGTGGGTCGCGCCGACGTCGATGCGGCCGTCGCCGCCGCCAGGCACGCCTTCGACAACGGCCCGTGGCCGTCCACCCCGCCCGAGGAGCGTGCCCAGGTCCTGTCGCGCGCCGCGCGCCTGATCGAGGAGCGTTCGGCCGATCTGCTCGCCACGCTCACCGCGGAGATGGGCGCACCGCAGATGATCGCCATGACGCTCAACCAGATTCCGGCGGTGGCCGCGCTCGACTCGTATGCCGGACTGGCAAAGTCCTTCCCCTGGAACGAAACCCGCACCGGCATGTTCGGCACCTCGCGGGTCTCGCGGGAGCCGCGCGGTGTCGTCGCGGCCATTACCGCCTGGAACGTGCCGCTTTTCCTCGCGGCCAATAAGCTCGCGCCCGCCTTGCTCGCCGGGTGCACGATCGTGCTCAAGCCCGCGCCGCTGACCCCGTTGACCGCCAATAAGATCGCCGACATCTTCACCGACGCGGGCCTGCCCGAGGGTGTGCTGTCGATCCTGCCCGCCGAGGCCGACGCCGCCGAGTACCTCGTCTCCCATCCGGGCGTCGACAAGATCACCTTCACCGGCAGCACCGCGGTCGGCCGCAAGATCGGCGCGATTGCGACCGGTCAGCTCAAGAGCGTGTCGCTGGAACTCGGTGGCAAATCTGCGGCAATCCTGTTGCCCGATATGGATATCGCCGCCAACATTCCGGTGCTCGCCTTCTCCGGCCTGATGAACAGCGGCCAGGGCTGTGTCGCGCAAACCCGCATCCTCGCGCCGCGCAGCCGCTACGACGAAATCCTGGACGCGCTGGTCGAACACGTGAAGACGCTGAAGACCGGCGATCCCACCGACCCGGCGACCATCTTCGGCCCACTGATCTCCGAGCGTCAGCGCGATCGCGTCGAGGGTTACATCGCCAAGGGCAAGGAAGAGGGCGCCCGGCTGGTGCTCGGCGGCGGCCGGCCGGCGGATGTGGATCGCGGCTGGTTCGTCGCGCCGACCATTTTCGCCGATGTCGACAATAAGTCGACGATCGCACAGGAGGAGATCTTCGGCCCGGTCCTCTCGGTCATCCCCTACGAGACCGAGGACGAGGCGGTGGCCATCGCGAACGACTCCGTCTATGGCCTGGCCGGTTCGGTCTGGACCACCGATATCGAGCACGGTGCGGAGATCGCGGCGCGGGTGCGCACCGGCACCTACGCGATCAACTGGTACGCGTTCGATCCCGGCTCCCCGTTCGGCGGGTACAAGACCTCCGGCCTCGGCCGGGAGAACGGACCGGAGGGTCTGGACGCCTTCTGCGAGCAGAAGTCGCTGCTGATGCCGCTGGGGTGGACGGGGTAATTACTACTCCGGCATAACCACCCGGAGAACGGGCTGACGACCATGGCTACCCAGTGCACTCTGGGTGCTACGTGCACGGGGCGCGTCGATGATTTCGACGCGCCAGCCGGGCGGCAGCGCCGCCTGCAACCGGCCAGCGGCGCGCTGCAGCGGCGTGCTCGCCGTCGCCAGCTCGATTCCGGCTACCTGGGGCGTTACAAATGGGCCGATGTCCAGATCGGTCATTGCTCCAACCACCTCTCGCGCGTCGATCTCATCATTGGCCGCGACGACGCGGGTTCACGAGTCGAAAAGGGAAGTAGTTCAGTCGATCTCAGGTCACGCAGTTAACGTCAAGCAATCGGACTGGTCGATTATGAGACGAAGTACTCGCAAAGCATAGGCCACCGCCGGGCATACACCGCATGCCTGGCATCGACCCCGAAGCGCTGTTCGGGCAAATCCACGGTAGCGCACCCGAGGCCCCAGGTCCTGTGATCTGGAACACTGCCCGGTCGCAACATGGCGAGTGCGCGCGCGTACCGACGATCGGCCGACCCTGGCTAGCGACGCAGCGACCGGCGATATCCGGCGGGCGTCGTGCCGGTGGCCGCGCGCAGATGCACCCGCAGCGCCGTGATGCTGCCGAACCCGGACTGCGCCGCAACGACTTCGACGGGCAGTTCGGTGGTCTCCAGCAATTCCCGAGCGCGCACCGTCCGCTGCGCCTCCAGCCAACGCCGCGGCGTGCTGCCGACCTCGGCCTTGAAGCGGCGAATGAAGGTGCGCTCACTCATCAGCGCATGCCCGGCGAGCGCCGAAACATCCGGTGCCTGTGCCGGATTCGCCACCGCCCAGGCCATGGTGGCGGCAAGCGTGCCGGGGAAGTCATTGCCGCCCAAGGCATCCGGAATGTACTGCGCCTGGCCGCCCTCGCGGTGCGGCGGCGTCACATTCCAGCGGGCCAGCTCCGCTGCCGCGCCCGCACCGAGTTCGCGGCGCACGATGTGCAGGCACAGATCCATCCCCGCGGACAGACCGGCCGAGGTGAGCACATCACCGTCGTCCACATACAGCGCTGCGGGGTCGAGCTTGACCGCGGGGAACAGCTCGGCGAATTCATCGCAATACGCCCAGTGGGTGGTGGCCGGGCGTCCGTCCAGCAGACCGGTCCGCGCCAATATGAATGCGCCGGTGCAGATGCTGACCATTGTCGCGCCCCGCGCTGCGGCGGCCCGCAGCGCATCCAGCACCTCCTCGGGCGGCGGCCAGGTGGGCAATCCGACCCCCGGCACCACCACGATATCGGCGCTCTCGAGCGCCTCGAGTCCGTCGTCCACCTCGAGCCCGAAACCATTCGGCGTCCACACCGCCCCCGGCCGCACCCCGCAGGTCCGCATCTCGAACCCCACCGGCTCACCGGTCTTACCCGGACCGTGCCGAAACGCCTGCACCGCACACGCCAGGTCATAGGTCATGACCCCGTCCAGCGCCAACGCAACAACCTGCTTCACCCCCTCAGTTTGGCATGAATCCGAGTATTGCTGCTATTCCCGCCAGACGCCCTTGCGCCGTACAAGCCAGTCCCTCGGCGTCGAATCGTCCTGCGGCGGTGAGGAGCTCGGCGAGGTAGCCGATGACCCGGCGTTTGTGCTGGTCGGCCGCATGGTGGGCAGCGGAATCCGGGTCGGCACCTCCACCATGGCGGAGCCATGCCTTGGCGGCCAAGGCGCGCAACCGGTCAGCAACCACATCCTGTGCACGCTGGCTGCTGTGCCGCGCTTGCGCTGTGGTCGGCACAGCAGCTGCGGGGGACGCTAATCGCGAGGCGACTCGGCAACCGCGAAAGTTACTCCGACAGAACTGGATTCGCGAGACCACTCCTGCGTCCGAATAAGTCCTGCCGTATCGCCCCCTAGGTCCAGGGGCGTTCGAAGGTAGTCGAATGGTGGTTGCCCAGGCCAACTACGCTCGGCGAGCAGTCGGCGGGGGTGGGGCAGCGAGCTATCTGGACGGGGCGCTTCGGCGGTCGTGGCGGCTCTGGGCGGCCATGACCTCGACGGTGTTCTGGCGGATCCAACCCAGGAACTGCTGCAGGGACTCGGTGAGGCCCTGGCCGAGTGCGGTCAGTTCGTAGCTGACGCGGGGCGGGGTGGTCGGCTCGACGGTGCGCGCGATCAGGCCGTCGCGCACCAGCGTGCGCAGTGTTTGCGACAGCATCTTCTCGCTGATCCCGCCGATCATGGCGTTCAACTCCGAAAACCGCAGCGGCCCATTGCCGAGGGCGGTCAGGATCAGCATGCCCCAGCGGCTCGTGATGTGGTCGAGCACCTCGCGGGCCGGGCAATCACTGTTGAATGCGTCACTCATGTCCCGCCAGGCAGGGTGCCGAACCTGCGAACGTACCGTCATTTCCGGAGCTTACCTGAAGGTATGTCCTTTCTAGAAGTAAGTTCGTCGGCCTACGCTGCCGCCATGGTCACAGTCATTTTCGGAGCCAGGGGCAATGTCGGCCGGCACGTCGCGGCGGGACTGATTTCACAGGGCGAGCAGGTCCGTCTGACGAGCAGGGAACCCGCCACCGCGGACTTTCCGCCGGACGCACAGGTTGTCGCGGCCGATCTCGAACACCCGGAGACGCTGCCCGCCGCACTCGAAGGCGCGGAGCAGGTGTTCCTCTATGCCAAACCCGACGGCATCGACGGTTTCGTCGCGGCGGCCGAATCCGCCGGAGTGCGGCATGTGGTATTCCTGTCGTCCGGGGCCGTGCTGCTGGCCGATGCCGCGGACAACCCGATTGCCCGGATGCACGCCGTCATCGAGTCCGCCATCGAAAAGTCCGCCTTGGACTGGACATTCATCCGACCCGGCATGTTCGCCACCAACGCACTGTGGTGGTGGCAGCGGTCCATTCGCGACGAAGGCGTCGTCCGGATGCCCTATGCCGACGCCCGCACGGCACCCATCCACGAGAAGGATCTGGCCGCGCTCGCGGTGACCGCGCTGACCGAACCTGGGCACGAAGGCCACGCCTATCCCGTATGGGGCCCGGAGGCACTGACCCTGCGCGAACAGGTCCGGCACATTGGTGCGGCCATCGGCCGCGAGATCAGCCTCGAGGTGATCCCCGTCGAACAGGCGCGCGCGGAACTCGGCAGGACCATGCCATCGATCGGCGTCGATGCCGTCCTGGCCGGATGGGAGGCCGGACTCAGCACGGCACCGCAGATCTCGACCATTATCGAGGAGGTCACCGGTCACCCTGCGCATTCGTTCGCGCAGTGGGCAAGAGACCACGTGACCGACTTCAGTTGAGTAGTCGACTCGGCCGCTGGGTAAAGCCCGGTACGACTCGGCAACCTGTCGTTCGGGCTGCTGCCGCTCCTGTCGTTCGGGCTGGCAGCCCATTGGCGAATCGGATGCACCAGGTAAAGTATGCTTCCGCCCCTCGGATTGGCGTGAATCCGAGCATTACTGGCATATCCGCCACTCGTCGCCGATCGACCGGGGCGCTTCACTGAACAGCGAGCAGCGTTCGAGAGAAGGAGAACGACGTGGGTGCGCCTGCTGGCATCGATTGGGAATGGGCGACGCGGACCGGAGGGACGCTCTCCGGCGCACAGCACCGGCAACTGGCGGTCGAGATCGCGCGCACGCTGCCGAAACTGGGTGGCGTGCAGCTCAAACGGATGCTCGGCAGACATGGCACCGGGCGCCTGGAGTTCGCAGGACTGCGCGTGCCCGATTCGAAACTCGCCAAGGCGGCGGAAACCGAAGCCCGCGAATCGCTGTCGATCCATATGCTCGAGCATTCGTATCGCACCTATTTCTTCGGCCGGGTGCTCGCCGAACTCGACGGTGTTCGCTACGACGACGAATTGGTCTATGTCGCCTGCCTGCTACATGATCTGCAGCTCGAAAGCCCCACACCGGGAAGATGTTTCGCGGTGGCCGGTGGCGAACGGGCGGCGGCTTTCGCGGTGCGCGAGGGTGCGGAACCGGAACGCGCACAGGCGATCGGGGCCGCGATCGCCGCGCACATCACCCCCGGCGTTGCCGATGATCTGAGCGATCCCGGCGGATTCGTATCGGCGGGCGCATCGGTGGATGTGATCGGTGCGCGCTATCCGGAACTGGACCCGGAGTGGGTCGCGCAACTGTTGCAGCGCCATCCGCGCCACGAGGTCAAGCGGCATCTGATCGCCGCGTTCAAGGCCGAGGCCGAGGCGGTACCGAAGGGCCGCGCCGCCTTGCTGAACAGTGTCGGCTTTCTGCAACTCGTCCGGATGGCCCCGTACTCCGAATAACCTGCTGAATAAACGAATTCGCCCGCATCATTTCGGAAAATGATGCGGGCGAATAAGTTTCAGGGCGCTATCAGCCCAGGCGCTCCTTCAGCGCCTCGAACTCGTCGCGCACTCCGGAGGGCAGCTTATCGCCGACGAATTCGAACCACTCCTCGATGAGCGGGATCTCCTTGCGCCACTCGTCGGCGTCGACGGCCAGCGCCTCGTCGACATCGGCGGGGTCTACCTTCAGACCCTCGAGGTCGAGCTGCGCGGCGGTGGGCACATTGCCGATCGCGGTCGGCTCGGCCTGCGCCGAACCCTCGATCCGGCCGACGATCCACTCCAGCACGCGGGAGTTCTCACCGAATCCGGGCCACAGGAAGCGGCCATCGCCACCGCGCCGGAACCAGTTGACGTAGAAGATCTTCGGCAGCTTGTTCGCATCCGCGTTCTTGCCGACATTGATCCAGTGGTTCAGGTAGTCACCGACGTGGTAGCCCATGAACGGCAGCATGGCCATCGGGTCGCGACGCACGGTGCCGACCTTGCCCTCGGCCGCGGCGGTCTGCTCGGACGACAGGGTGGCGCCCATGAAAACGCCGTGCTGCCAGTCGAAGGACTCGGTCACCAGCGGGACCGTGGTCTTGCGGCGGCCGCCGAACAGGATCGCCGAAATCGGCACGCCCTGCGGGTCGTCCCATTCCGGAGCCAGGGTCGGGCACTGCGACATCGGCGTGCAGTAGCGCGAGTTCGGGTGCGCGGCAAGCGTTTCGGTCTCCCGCAGGTACCAGTCGTTGCCCTTCCAGTCGATCAGGTGATCGGGCTCGCCCTCCAGGCCCTCCCACCAGACATCGCCGTCATCGGTGAGCGCGACATTGGTGTAGACAGTGTTGCCCGCCTCGACGGTCGCCATGGCGTTCGGGTTGGAGCTGCGGTTGGTACCCGGCGCGACGCCGAAGAACCCGAACTCCGGGTTCACCGCGTACAGGCGGCCGTCCTTGCCGAAACGCATCCAGGCAATGTCATCGCCGAGGGTCTCCGCGCGCCAGCCGGGAACCGTCGGCTGGATCATCGCGAGGTTGGTCTTACCGCACGCGCTCGGGAAGGCCGCGGCGATGTAGTACGCCTTGTTCTCCGGGGAGATCAGCTTGAGGATCAGCATGTGCTCGGCCAGCCAGCCCTCGTCATGGGCCATGGCCGAGGCGATGCGCAGCGAGTAGCACTTCTTGCCGAGCAGCGCGTTGCCGCCGTAGCCGGAGCCGTAGCTCCAGATCTCGCGGTCCTCGGGGAAATGGGTGATGTACTTGGTGTCGTTGCACGGCCACGGCACATCGGCCTGGCCGTCGGCCAGCGGCGCGCCGACGGAGTGCAGCGCCTTCACGAACGGCTTATCGGTGCCGAGCTTCTCCAGCGCGGCGGTGCCCATCCGGGTCATCACGCGCATCGACGCTACGACGTATTCGGAGTCGGTGATCTCCACACCCAGCTTGGGGTCCTCGGCACCGAGCGGGCCCATGCAGAACGGCACCACGTACATGGTGCGGCCCTTCATCGAGCCGCGGTACAGCTCGGTCATGGTGGCGCGCATCTCGGTGGGGTCGACCCAGTTGTTGGTGGGGCCCGCGTCGGCCTCGGTCTTGGAACAGATGTAGGTGCGGGATTCGACACGCGCCACATCGGAGGGATCGGAGAGGGCGAGGAAGGAGTTCGGCTTCTTCTCCTCATTGAGCTTCTTGAAGGTGCCCGCCGCGACGAGTTGGGTGGTCAGCCGATCCCACTCCTCATCGGAACCGTCCGCCCAGACCACTCGCTCTGGCTGAGTGAGTTCTGCGACGTCCTGTACCCAGGCGAGTAGTTCGCTGTGCTCGGTCGGCTGCTTGCCGTCGGAATCGCGAAGACCAGGAATGGTCGCTGAGGTCATGAAATCTCTCCTGAGATGGGCGGCTTCGGTGTCGCGGCCTGGGCTGACCATTTCGAGCGACCTGTGAGCAGTCGCTACGGTATGGCCCATGACCAGCGCGAACACACCGAGCGCCACCGTTGGCGGGAAGGCACCCGCTACGACCAGTCGAAAGCGCGCCATGGCTGGACCGCGTACAAGGACGAAGCGGACGCCCAGGTTCCTGCTTTAGAGGTTAACGCGATGTGACGGCCAGTACGGAATCGGGTTCCCCCAGGAGTACCCACTAATTACCTAATCAAAAGATGTTCTGTACCGATCGAGGATGGCGATATCACGTTCGCAGGCGGCAAGCTGTCCGGGTTGCTCCGCCGCGGCCCGGCGCAGTTTGGCCTCCAATTCGGCCACCTGACGGTCGATTTCGACGATTCGCTCGGTGCTCGCGCGCATTACCCGATCCGATAGCGCGGTCTCCGATTCCACCAGCGCAGTGGCCACGCGCTGCTCCAACTGGGCCTTCACATTCACCAATGCGTCAGAGACCCATTGACGCAGATGGGCGCGATCGGCCACCTGGCCGCGGGCACGCACCACCCAGGCCGCCGCACCCGCTCCGAGCAGCAGCGTCACCGGAACGGTCGCGAAATCCAGCGCCTGCACGAGCGAGAACGGGGCAACCAGTAGGCGTCCGATGCCGACCCCGGCGGACGCACCGAGCGCGATCATGAGGTGATCTTCGACACCCCGGTGCCGCGGCTCCGGATCCGGGCCGACGCGGGGTGCCGGATCGCGCCAGCGCGGTGGCAGACCGCGGTCCTGTTCGGGTGCCGCGCCCAGTCGGGAGGTGAGTTCCGCGAGCCGCTGGTCGATGGCTCCGTCCAGCGCGGTGGTCAGCTCGTTGACCGCCTGCTGCAGCCGTTCCGGATAGTCGCCGAATTCGGCGCGGCGCAGCCGATCGAGTTCGCCGCGGGCGGCGGTGTGCAGTGCCCGCACCCTGGCGCCGACGTCGGTCATCAGATCGACCCGAGCCAGGTGGAGCTGGCTGCGCAAGCTGGACATGGCCGTGGCCCGGCCGCCGTCGCGCCCGGCGAGCAGGACCGCGCGCTCCTCGCGCCACTGGATCAGCGCGGCACCCGAGCGCAGCACCGCGACCTGCTCCGCGACCCGCCTGCGGGTATCGGCCAGCACCCGTGCGGTGACGGCGGCGACCCGGTCGTCGGATTCGGTGCCCGTCGTCGCGGCGGCCAGTTCCGCGTGCAGTGCGCCGAGTCCGGAGCGATCGAGCAGACTCGCATCTCCCGCCGTGCGGCCCGCCACCGCGAGCCGAGCGGAAACCGGCGCGACCTCGAGATCATCGATGCCCTGTGCGCGGAGCAGCTCGAGGTTGCGCGCATGCACGGCCCGCCAGTCCTGATAGGCGTGAATGCCGTTCATGGCGAGCAGGATTCGGGTGCCGTCGGCCCGCAGGCGATCCACCAGGTGGAGCGTGTCCGCGCCGAGGGCGCTACCGGCGTCCAACAGAATGAGTGCGACCGCCGATGGCGCGGTGCCCGACGGCGAGGTGGTTTCGACCGCGGCACTGGCGTCGGGTACCGGATCCGACAGTGCGATCCGCGGCTCGAAGCGCGCCAACTCCGTGCGCAACAAGCTGGTATTCGCGTCATCGGGCCCGATCAGGGTGACCGCCGAGGCCACTCCCGTCCCCCGCACCGCCCGCAATAGCGCTGTCCCCTGCGGATTCCATCGCGCGACGACCGCCTCGACCTCCGGTGTCAGCAGCGGATCTTTGGCGTCGGGCGGTGTCACTGCCGCGGGCGCACCCGCGGCAGGTTGTTCAGAGTCCGGCACTGCTCATCCGTTCCCATAGGCGGATGTAGCCGTTGTGGACGCGCAGTGCGGCGCGGCGGGCGGCGGGTGACATATCGCTGGAGACCACGGCACGCCAGCGGGCAGCGCGGGCCAGGGCGTCATCGGCGTCGGCCGGTGCCGGTGTGCGATATCCGGCGGCGAGGTGGGCGACCTCCGGATAGGCCAGACCCGCGCAGAGGCCGAGCCAGCGGGCGTCATCGCCGAAGAGGTAGTCCTCCAGCACGTCCCGGGTGTTTGCGCCGTCGACCGGGACGGCACGCGCGGCCAGCCGGGTCAGTTCGTCGAGGAGTTCGCCGCCGCGCAGCGCGGAGAGCTGTTCGTAGCGGCGGTGCAGCAGGCGGTGCAGCGGATCGATACCGCTGGCCGCATGCATGGTCTGCAGCAGTGCGTGCGGGCCGAGATCGGGGTCCCGGCGCAGCGCGGCGAGCGCACAGGTGATGCCGTAGAGGTCCCAGCGCTGCAGCAGCTCCTCGCGCTCGGCGACATCGGGCCCGGCCGAGGCGGCGACGAACAGATCGGGCGAGAGCGTCAGCGCGGGATCCGCGGTATCGGCGAGGCGGCGCAGCGTGACCATATCGGCCTCGGTCAGCGCACCGGCCCTGGTGCGCACGGCCAGCGAGGCGACCACCGGCAGTGTGACGGTCCCGAGGCCGCCGCTGTACTGCTCGGCGGCGGCCACCGCGTCGCCCCACCGGGATCCGATCGCATCGGCCTTGTTCAATACCGCAACCGTGCGCTCCGGTGGCAGTTGGGCGAGTATCCGCCGGTCCGCGGGCTGCGGCGCGCCCGAGAGGACGTAGACGATGATGTCGGCATCGAGTTCGGGATCGGCTACTCCCGGCTCGTCCACCGGCGCGGTTTCCACCGCCGACATCAGCGCGAGCGCATGCAGCACGGTGGTCCGGCCGGTGTGCGCGCGGCCGGTCACCTGAATGCGCGGCGGCCGCCGCCACCGCGCGATGGCGGCCCCCACCTGGCCCACGATCCGCGGATCCGCACCCGAGCGCAGCGTGGCGAGCAGGTGGTCGAGTTGGTCGAGTTCCCGCGCAGGTCCGCCCGGTCGGATTCGGGGCCCGTCGGATTCGGTGGCTGTCGGCAAAGCTGCACACCCCCTTTTCGGTGCGCAATTCTTGCAGACTTCGGGCCGAGGTATCGGCCGGACGCAGCGACTGCTCGCAGGTCGCTCGAAAGGGTCGGCACACCCTCGCGGATGGCTCGAAAGGATCAGC
Source organism: Nocardia sp. NPDC004604 (assembly GCF_040609795.1). Lineage (NCBI taxonomy): Bacteria > Bacillati > Actinomycetota > Actinomycetes > Mycobacteriales > Nocardiaceae > Nocardia > Nocardia sp. NPDC004604. The sequence goes on along the minus strand of NZ_JBEXLC010000039.1, from coordinate 20,021 downwards.
TGCCGCTGAAGTATTTATTCGCAGTGCGCACGGCCCAGTTCGGCGCGTATTTGGCGGCGGCCGCCAGTACCTTTGCCTGCGTGCCGATTTCGTAGTGCACGCGCGGCAGCCGACCGCGCTTTCGGGTCGCGTCCCAGATGCCGTTCGCGACATCGGTGGCGGTCAGGCGCACGCCGAGCGATTTGGTCGAGGCGGTCTCCACCCCGTCCACCATGGCGGTCGACACGAACAGCGGCCACACCGCGATCACCCGGATATCGTGCTGCTCCCATTCCAGATCCAGCGCCTCGGTCAGGCTTTTGACCGCCGATTTGGTCGCGCCGTAGCTGGCCAGTTCGGGCTGACCGTAGATCGCCGAGGCCGAGCACAGATTCACCACCTGCGCACCCGGCGTATCGCGCAGATAGGTGAACGCCGCATGCGTGCCCGCGATCACCCCGCCGAGATTGACATCGACAATCGCCTGGTGGGTGGCGAGGTCGATCGATTCGAACGGACCCGCACGCAGGATGCCAGCGTTATTGATGAGGATGTCGAGGCGCTGCTCATCGGCGTGGAACTCGGCGAGACGTTCGGTCCAGTGCGTGTCGTTCGTCACATCCAGTACCCCGGTCCGCACGCTGCCATCGGTGGCGTGGATATCGGCGGCGAGCCTGGTCAGGCCCACCTCATCGATGTCGTAGGCGCCGACGTGGTACCCCTGTGCAGCGAAAAGTAGGGCCGTGGCCCGGCCGATACCCGCCGCCGCACCGGTAATGAACACAGTCGGTCTGCTCATGCGCGCAGTCTAGTGCGACGGCAAGCCCCCTACCTCGGGGTTCCCACAGATACCCGCGGTCACCTAATCTGACCTGACGGTCAGCACCATAGTCGCTGCGCGGCTTAACTTTTCGAGCCCGCAGCACGAACGACGGTCCGTAAGAAAAAAACTTACATAACCACGCGAGGCCCCAGGAGCTCCGCGAGTCGGTTAGCCTGCCGACCTGAACGGAACGCGTTCCGTGCAGGTCTCGATGAGGAGGTTGCCGTGGCCATCGATGTCATCGGTGCTGGCGAGCCGGATGCGTCCGGCGATGGTGAACCACTGCTACCCAGTGCCGACCCGTTCCTGCGGCCGCCGAAGGGCTTCGCGTCCCGTCCGCCCGGCACCATCCTGCGCAGCCGCCGCGTCGAACTCGCACTGTTCGGCCTTGTGCCGCAGCAGGTCTCGGCATGGCAGCTGCTCTACCGCAGCTGCGATCTGCACGGCACACCGGAGGCGGCGATCACCACGGTGCTGTTGCCGCTGGACGCCGAGCCGGAGGAGGACCGCCCGTTGCTGGCCTTCCAGACCGCCATGGACGCGGTCGCCGAGCGGTGCTCGCCGTCCTACGCATTGCGTCGCGGTTCCCATGCGCTCGGCTCGGTCACCCAGTTCGAATGGATGCTGGTGGCCAATGCCCTGCGCCGGGGTTGGGCGGTCAGCATCGCCGATCACGAGGGTCCGCACGGGAACTTCGGCGCGCCGCGCGAGCCCGGCTACCGCGGACTCGACGGGATCCGCGCGGCACTGCGCTTCGCCCCGCTCGGTCTGCGGCCCGACACCCGGGTCGGGGTGTGGGGTTATTCCGGTGGTGGCATGGCCAGTTCCTGGCTGGTCGAGATGGCGCCGACCTACGCACCGGAGATCGATATCGTCGGCGCCGTACTCGGTGCGCCGGTCGGCGATCCCGGACAGGTCTTCACCCGGCTGAACGGCGGACATTACGCCGGACTGCCCGCGATCGTGGTCGCGGCGCTGCGCCGGTTGTATCCGGCGCTGGCTGCGGTATTCGACGGCGACTGCGATGCCGAGGGGCATCGGCTTATCGAACGCGCCGAACGGGCGACACCGCTCTCGGCGATACTCGGCCTCGTCAATAGAGATGTCGGCCACCATCTGACCCGACCACTCGATGAGGTGCTCGCCGCACCCGATATGCAGGCCATGCTCGCCGATCTGCGGCTCGGCCACTCCACCCCGACCTGTCCGCTGCTGATAGTGCAGCCGGTGCACGACCAGATCATTCATATGGATGGCGTGGACGGCCAGGTCGAGCGGTATCGGCGGGGCGGGGCGCAGGTCACCTATGTGCGTGATCGGCTCAGCGAACACTTCTCGCTGCTTCCGCTGGCCACCCCGATCAGTCTGGACTGGCTCAGTGATCGGCTGGCCGGGCAGCCGGTGCACGAGGAGAGCGACAGCACGGTGTGGTCGGTCGCGGCCTCACCCGCCGGGGTGCGCGGGCTGTTGGAGATGCTCGGGACCGCGCTCAAAGTGGCACTGGGCAAGCCGCTGCGTCAGGAGACCGCGCCGACGAAGCGAATCCGCCGCGTACGCGCCGCCTGAGCGGGGCGAGCGGGCCAGCCGCGAGCAGCCGGCCGACCCATGCGACCAGGTCGCCAACGGCCCCTTTCGAGCGACCCACAAGCAATCGCCAGCGGCCGATTGCCGCCCTGATCATCCGATGCTGGACAATGGACCGCGTGAACGACGCCGCGAACCACACTGCCGAGTCAGTTCCCGGACCGCCGTCCACAGCTTCGGCTCCGGCGGACGGTGGATCCCGAAAGGGCTCGGGCTCCCGCCTGTACCCCCGAGTAACGAGCTTCCGCTCGCGCCGGGTCGCACTGACCGCGACCCAGCAGCAATCCTGGGATCGCACCTGGCCGCGCATCGGCCGCGATGTGGCCGACGAGCCATTGGACGCCACGGCCTGGTTCGGGCGGGAGGCCCCGCTGGTCATCGAGATCGGTTGTGGCACAGGCACCGCCACCGCCACGATGGCACAGGCCGAACCCCATTTGAACCTGATCGGCATCGAGGTCTACCAGCCCGGCCTCGCCCAACTGGTGCAGCGCATCGAGCGCGAGCACATCGACAACATCCGCCTGCTGCGCGGTGATGCCGTAGACGTGCTGGAAAATATGATTGCTGAGCAGTCGCTCACCGGCGTGCGAGTCTTCTTTCCCGACCCATGGCCGAAGGCCAGACACCACAAGCGGCGGCTGCTGCAGCCATCGACGGTGGCGCTGATCGCGAATCGCCTACGGCCGGGCGGGGTATTGCACGTCGCGACCGACCACGCCGACTACGCGGAATTCATCGCCGCGGTCGGCGCGGCGGAACCACAGCTCATCGGCCTGAACGAGACCACCGGCGGACACAGCGCGGAACATCGCGACAGCGCGCCGATCGGCTTCGAAAGGCCGGTCACCAAATTCGAAGGCAAGGCACATCGCGCAGGAAGCGCCATCAACGAGTTCATATGGGGGAAGATCGGATGATGAGCGAGCCCAGCGAGCGAGTGATTAGCTCAGCCGTCATGACGGCCATGTCGGAGCCGAGCGCCAGCGAGGCGAAAGCATGAGCATCAGTGACGTCGTAGAGGTTGCCGGGGAGATGCACGGCACCGGAACCGAGGTGATCGGTGCCACCGGACCGGATGTGCGTCGGGTGCTGCTGGTCTGGGACGCCCCGAACCTCGATATGGGACTCGGCGCCATCCTCGGCGGGCGTCCGACGGCTGCCTATCGACCGCGCTTCGACGCGCTCGGCCGCTGGCTGCTCGCACGCACCGCCGAGCTATCGGTGGGCAGCGTGACCCGGGTCGAGCCGGAAGCCACCGTCTTCACCAATATCGCCCCGGGCACCGCGGATGTGGTGCGGCCGTGGGTGGAGGCGCTGCGCAATGTCGGCTACGCGGTCTTCGCCAAGCCCAAGATCGATGAGGACTCCGATGTGGACGCGGATATGCTCGCGCACATCGAGCTACGCAGTCGCGGCGCCGGACTGGCGGGCATCATGGTCGCCTCCGCCGACGGCCAGGCGTTTCGCGAACCACTCGAACAATTGGCCGCCAACGGAATCCCTGTTCAGATACTCGGCTTCCGTGAGCATGCGAGTTGGGCCGTCACATCCGATACCCTCGAATTCATCGACCTCGAGGACATCCCGGGCGTGTTCCGTGAACCGCTGCCCCGGGTCAGCCTCGACTCGCTGCCCGACGAGGGTGCCTGGCTGCAGCCGTTCCGGCCGCTGTCGGCACTGCTCACCTCTCGCCCTGCTCAAGGAGTCGCTTAGTGTTCACACGCTGGGGCGATCTGGTCTACCGGCTGCGCTTCGCCGTCATCGGCATTGTCGCGGCCGGACTCTTGGCACTTGGCGGCTATGGCCTCGGCCTGGAGGACCATCTCAGTTCCAGCGGATGGGATGACCCGACGTCGGAGTCGGCCAAAGCTGCAAAGCTGTCCGACGAGGCCTTCGGTCGCGATCACAACAGCGATGTCATTGTGCTGTACACCGCGCCGGGCAGTAAGACGATCGACGATCCCGCATTCCGGCAGCAGGTCGTCGACAGCCTGAACAAGCTGCCGCGCGAGCATCCGGACGAGATCACCAAGGTCAACGGCGCCTACTGGCAGACCGAAACCGGTCCGGCCTCACCATTGACGTTCGGTTCGAAGGATAAGAAGTACACCTTCGCCTCGATCGCCATCAAGGGCGATAACGACACCGCTATGGTGCGCAACTTCCGGAAGGTGAAGGACGCCTTCGCCATTCCCGGCGTCGATGTGCAGGTCGCTGGTCTGCAGGCGGTGGCGGGCACGCTGAACGACACCATGGCCGCCGACCAGAAGCGGATGGAGATCCTGGCCATCCCCGCGGTCGCGGTGCTGCTGTTCTTCATCTTCGGCGGTGTGGTCGCGGCGGCGCTGCCGCTGATCGTCGGTGGTCTCACGGTGATCGGCGCCTGGGGAATCGTGCGCTTCGCCACCGAGTTCACCGAGGTCAACTCGTTTGTCTCGCCGGTCGTTTCGATGATCGGTCTCGGTCTGGCCATCGACTACGGCCTATTCATCGTGAGCCGGTTCCGCGAGGAACTCGCCGAGGGCTATGACACGCGCGCGGCCGTGCGCCGGTCGGTGATGACCGCGGGTCGTACCGTTGTGTTCTCCGCGACCATGATCATCGCCAGCCTCGGCGGCATGCTGCTGTTCCCGCAGGGCTTCCTCAAATCGATTGCCTACGGCTCCATCGCGACCGTCTCGCTGGCCGCGCTGACCGCCATCACCATCCTGCCCGCGATGCTCAGCATCCTGGGGTCGCGGGTGGATATGCTCGGGTTCAAGCGATTCCGCAAGACCAAGACCGCCGAGGACGTCGAGAACGGCTTCTGGGGCAAGTCGACCCGCTGGGTGATGCAGCATCCGCTCAAGATCGCCATCCCGATCTGCATCCTGTTGCTGCTGTTGATCATTCCGGTCAAGAATCTGGCATTCGGCGGTATCAACGAGCGGTATCTGCCGCCGGACAATTCGACTCGACTGGCGCAGGCGAAGTTCGACTCGATCTTCCCGCTGCGCAAATCCGATCCGATCCAGCTGGTCTTCGTCTCCGATAACAGCAATGACGTCGGCAAGGTGTGGGCCGCGGCCAAACAGGCGCCCGGCTTGAACGGCACCTTCAATGTGCCGTCGCGCTCCACCTCCGACCCGGATGTCTACAGCACCAGCGCGACGCTCGAGGACTCCGAAAACCCGGATCCGACCATCGACTATCTGCGCTCCCTCGACATGCCCGACGACGTGCAGATGTATGTCGGCGGTCAGCCCGCGATCCAGAAGGACAGCATCGATGCGCTGCTGCATCGGATGCCGTTGATGATCACGCTGGTCCTGTTCGTGACCACGCTGCTGATGTTCCTCACCTTCGGCTCACTGGTGCTGCCGATCAAGGCCGCATTGATGAGCGCGCTCGGATTGGGTTCCACACTCGGCATTTTGACGTGGATCTTCGTCGACGGGCACGCCGCGAGCCTGCTGAACTTCACCCCGCAGCCGATCATGTCGCCGGTGCTGGTGCTGATCATCGCGGTCATCTATGGTCTGTCGACCGACTATGAGGTATTCCTCCTGTCGCGCATGGTCGAGGCGCGCGCCCAGGGGGCATCGACCACCGAGGCGGTGCGCATCGGCACCGCGCAGACCGGACGGATCATCACCGCCGCCGCGCTCATCCTGCTCGTGGTCACCGGCGCGTTCGCATTCTCCGATCTGGTGATGATGCAGTACCTGGCCTACGGCATGATCGCGGCGCTGTTCATCGACGCCACCATCCTGCGTATGCTGCTCGTCCCGGCCACCATGAAACTGCTCGGTGACGACTGCTGGTGGGCACCGACGTGGATGAAGAAGGTGCAGCAGAAGGTCGGGCTCGGCGAGCCGATTCTCGATGATGAGCGGCCCGGTGGCGGCGAGCTCGTCGACCTGGTCAAGACCACCCCGATCACCGATCCGCCGACCATGCAGATGCCCGCGCTCTCCGATAACGCCACGACCCGGACCCGCAGCCCGCGCCGTCCGCGCACGATCGAGGAGATCGAGGCGGGTGCGCCGACGCAGCATCTGACCAAGATCCCGGCGGATCCGCCGGTGCCGCCGCGACCGGTTGCCGCGCCGCATGATCCGACGCGGCCGCGGGCGAATCCGTCTGCGCCTCCGATACCTTCCGTGCAGCCCGCGCCGCCGGTACGCCGGTTGGCCGAACCGGTCGTTCGGCCGCGTCCGCTGCCGGGGATTCCAGGGGCGTCCGAGCCGACGTATCCGATTCCGCCGGCGCCTACGCCGATGCCGCCACCGCCGGGCCAGCCCACACCTTTGCCGACGGCTTCGTCGGACCACCCGGCCCACCACGCGGCGCCCGAACAACCCGCCACCCCGCCATCGAATGACGAAGTCCCGGACCAGAACCGGAGCAGCATCGAAAACTGGATGGCCGAATTGCGCTCCAACCGCCGCGGCATCGGCAAACCCGATGGGGGCCGCCACCACAGCGCCGATGGCCGCACCGTCAGCGTGAACGAACTGTTGCGTCGCAGGGGGAGCGAATAGCCGACGTTCGGTGCGTCGAGAGGACCGAGCGCCACGTGATCGTCGACAGGTAAGGCGGCATGTGGTCAGTGGTAGCCGACAGACGCTACGGTGGGCGCGATATCGATGGTCAGCGCATCCCCGTCGGCTTCGAGTAGTCCGGTGCGCCGTCCCGTGCGGCAATCGCAGATCATGAGATTGCCTCGGGTGCCGACAGAAATGACTGTGCGGCCGCAACTTTGGGTTGCGGCCGTGCAGCTGTGGCAACGGAGGGTAGTGCCGACCGGATTCCGGGCGTGGATGCGCGATTCAGCGACTGGGTAGCCGGGAGGCCGCCGCCAATGAGAGGCGCGGCGTCAGTTGGCTGGGGCGTCGTCTGAATTTCGTTTCGAGGCACCGGCTTCGGCGAAGGCTCGGGCGTAGCGGGTACCCGCGAGCAGGAGCAGGACGCCGACTATCAGGAAGGCGGCCACTCGGACGAGGCCGTCGAGGGTGGCGAGGTCGAATAGGAACAGTTTGGCCAATGCCGCGGCCGTGACGAGGAGTCCGGAACCGAGGGCGAGTTTCGCCACCGCGGCCGAGCGGGATAGGTTGCGCAGACCGAAGAGCAGCGCGGCGGTGGCCGCGGCCATCCAGATAATGGTGGCGGCGCTGTGGCCGATGATGAAGCCGTCGGCGGCACCGGATGCGATGCCGATCGAGACCGTCGCGGCGGTTACGGCATACAGGCCCGCGATGCTCGCGACGACGAATAACGTCGATTCATCGGTGCCGCCCCTGGTCATGCCGGGGAGTCTCCGGGCACACCAGACGCCCGCGGCGATTACGGCCAGTGCGAGGACTGCCCCCAATGCGGTGGAGATGCCCATGCGCTCCTGCGCGATCCGTTGTGTCGCAAGCGCTTCCGGCGTCACAGTGATGAAGTACGCCATGGCGCCGACCATCGTGTAGGCCGCACCGAAGGCGGCGGTAACACGCGAGCATTGCTGACCTGCCACCCCAAGGAAGCCCAGCGCAACCAGGAACAGCGCGATCGGCAGGGTCGACACCCGGGTGATCCCGACACAGGCTTCGAGCAGTGCGAAGGAACCGGCTATCGCGGCGACGAGTGCGATCGAACCCGGAATCCGCACCAGCTCACGCAGTTTCGGCGCCGTCGACAATGCCGCCACGGCCAAGAGCGCCGCCGCGTAGATCCCGGCGACCAAGGCAGCCGAGTGCCGCTCGAACAGCGCGGGTGCCGCCAAGAGCGGAACCGTCGACAGGGCGAAGGCCAGCGCGGCGACCATATCCCCGGATCGTTTGCGCACCATCAGGAAACCGCCGACCAGCCCGATCGATGCAATCGCCACCGCGGCGGTGAGCAGCCAGTAGGTCCGGCCAGGTGCCGGATCGCCAACGGCGGCCACCGCAATGGCGACCAAGGCCGCCAATGTCACCGGCACCGTGCGCACCGCATGCAGGAACGGCCAATCGCGCGCCAATTGCACCGGCACACAGGTCAACTGCAGCACGATCAGGAAGGCGAGCAGTACCAATTCCGAGGTCACGAACGGCGATAACACCGCCGCACCCGCGACCACCAGCACCGCGAGCGGCTGCGACTGCCAGCGCAGCGCCAGCCCGACCCCACCCGCGGCAACGGCCAACGCTACCCCGAGCCCGACCACCGGATGCAGCCACCCATAGATCGCGGTCACCGCAACCACATCCAGATATGCCCCCGCAATACCCGTGGCCGCCAACGAAATTCCGCCGACCCGTCCACCGGCTCGCCCGAACACCCGCACACCGACCCCAACCAATGCCGCCGAGAACATTGCCCCGGCAACAACTCTCGGCACCGGACCGAAGAATCCGGCCTGCGCCGCGAGCACCAACAGCATCACCACCCCGATCAGTGTCACCCCAACCCCGGCCACCGCCAATGCCCGACTGATCATCCCCTCCTGCTGCCACCACGGCGTCCGCGGCGCACCCGCCCCACCCCGCACCGGCGGCCCCGGCGGCCGCACCCCCGGCGGAACCACCCCCGTCCGCTGCGGCACACCCATCGGCCGGTACCCACCGTGAGTTCCCGTCGGCGCACCTATCGGCCCGTACCCACCGCGAGTTCCCGTTGCTCCCGGCGGCACACCCACCGGCTGCCCGTACCCACCCGGAACTCCCGCCATCCCAGCAGGAGCTGCCACGGCCGCCCAACCGGACACCGCAGTAGCAGCTGGTTGCATATAGCCGACCCCATGCGCGGGCGCTGGCTCTGCCCAACCCGAAGACATAGCAGGCGGCACCGGAATCCGGCCCATCCCCGTGACAGGACCCGATCCGGGCCCCTCCGCCCCCACCGCAGGCTCACCAGGCACCTCACCTGCGGCGGGTACGGCTGGAGCATCAGGCATCGCACCCATCCCGGATGCTCCCGGCGGCACGGCCTCTGGCAACTGCCTCCGGCGACCCACCAGGTCTCCTGAGACTGCGCCTTCGAAACCGAGCTGCGCTGACGGCGCCGACGCAGGAACAGACGAACCGGATGGCACGTTAACGGAATCGAGCGGCGAATCCACGGCAGCCGGTGCATCTGCCGCATATTTCGAAACCTCAGATGCCGCAACCGAACTCGCCTCGATCTGGCAGCGCAGCAAATCCAGGTCTCGGCCCAGAACGCCCATTTGCGTTCCCAACGCCGTGAACTCCCCTGACAACCGCGAAATCAGCACGGGATCGATAGACGAAGTCATGCCCCAATGCTGATTCGCACGCCACGCCGACACATGAGTAGAAATCCTCGGTGGACCCCAGATATCTACCCGACTTGCGGGGCTCGCATTGTGGTGACCTGGTGGACCGCGTTGATCACCGCTGATCGGGGTGGCATGCGCAGGACGCCGGGAGCCGGTTCGCCTGCCCAGTGCCAGCCGAGTTGGGAGTCGGTGGTGGGGAGCATGACGTAGCGGCCGCCGGGGATGACGGTCACGTGGTGTCCGGCCAGGCAGCGGCGCACGCTGATATCGACGGGGCTCGACTGACCCGGGGGTGCGACGAGGAAGGTCCAGGTGCGCTCGCCGGGATCGGCGACCACGGGGGCCGTGTAGCCCCGCTCCAAGGTGGCGAGGACCTTGCGGCCCAGATCTGGTGGCATCACCAGGGCGCCGAGGATGGAGCCGGTGGTGATCATCGGGCGACCTGCCAGCAGCTGAACCGGCAACCCGTACCGATGGCGCAGCAAATGCGCGACTTCATTGGGAGAGTGACAGCGCTCGAACATGGCCTACCCCTCACCTCGCCAGCAGACCGGGCAGCCCCCTGCGCGTAGCGGGCCGTGCTGTTCGCGCACGCGCTGGATGTGGCGCGCGGATCGATTGGTGTGTGCACCCGGCTCGAGCGCGCGATCGGCGCGGAGAGCTCGCACGGTGGTAATCGGCATGGTGATCATTGCCGCCGCCCTTTGCATTCTCAAAGTTGCAGAAAGGCAACGGTATTCCAACTGAGCGTGCACGAGTCGTACGTAATGTCCCACTTTGGGTGAGCGCAATCACTTAACGTCGTACGCTGAAACAAGGATGTAACAAAGGACTTGGCTAGATGGACGATTCCTCGATCGGCGTGCGGATTCGGCTGTTCCGCGGCAAGGCGCTGACCCAGCGCCAACTCGCCGACCAAGCCGGTGTCAGCGTGGACCTGGTGCGCAAACTGGAACAGGGTGGCCGCCAGACCGCGTCGATAGCCAGCCTGCAAAAGCTCGCGCGCGCACTGGATGTCGACATCTCCGACCTGGTGGGCAAGCGGCACGGCATACCCTCCGGCAATCCGGATGCGGGCATCGTCGCGATCCGGCGCGCGCTGACGCCGGTCGACGATCTGCTCGGCGAGATGCCCCACGAGGACGCGATCGGCCTCGACGAGGCGAGTCGCGCAGTCGATTACGCGTGGGGCGCCTACTGGACGGGCCGCTACGAACTGCTGACCACGATCCTGCCGTCGGGGCTCACCCAACTGCGGGCTACGGTGCACGCCGCCCACAACGGCACGGTCGCCCCGGCGAATGAACTACTCGCCCGGATGTATTGGGTCACCGGCTGCACACTGGTGCACCTCGGCCAGACCGATCCGGCATTCCTGGCGATCCGGCAGGCACTGGCCGCGGCCGAACTCGGCAACGATCCGCTGCTGCTGGCCACCATCCGCGGCTCGGTCGCCTGGCAGCTGCTGGTGCAGGGCCGTTATGACGAATCGCGCAAGGTCGCGCTGCGTGCGGCGGCGAGCCTGGAACCCGAGGGCGACGAAACCCTCGCGCATCTGTCCGCGTACGGGTCACTGGTGTTGCAGGGCGCCACTGCGGCGGGCCGCGCGCAGGAGGTGCCCGAAGCGCTGTCGCTGGTCCAAGCGGCCGGTGAGGTCGCACTGCGCATCGGCAGCGATCGGCATGACTACGAAACCTATTTCGGCCCTTCGCAAGTCGTCATGCAGACCGTCGATGTGAATGTGAGCTCCGAACGCTATCCGGAGGCGCTGGCCGCCGCAAAGGATATGCCCGCGAATTGTGGTCTCCCGCAGGCCTCCCGGGCCCGCCACCTCACCGACACCGCCGTCGCCCTGACCCGAACCGGCCAGCACAAGCGCGCACTCGACGCACTACTCAATGCCGAACGCGTCGGCGGCGCCGACTGGATCAAATACCAGACCCTGCCGAGGCATATCGTCTCCGAACTGCTCGACCATGACCGCCGAGTCCCGCTGCGCGCCTTCGCCCGCCGCATCGGCGTCAACGACTAGTCCGGCGTTCAGCTGCCCATCAACTTGCGCCACTGGGCGCGCAGGGTGTGTTTGGCGGTCACCGAGCCGAAGCGGATCCGGCCCTGGACGACCACGTGCAGCGGGCCGAAGGGTGGGCCGGTGCGAACCTTGTTGTTGACACTGGAGCCGATCAGGTCGACGCCATTGAGGTCGACGGTGGCCTCGGCGGGGACGATCAGGGTGAGCGAACTCAGATAGTCGTCGACATTCACCTCGACGACCTGCGTGGACATGATCGCCTCGGTGAAATCGAGGGTGACGCCGGAGAGCCAGTTGTTCAGGTGCAGCGATGGCGCGACCTGCCATGGGCCGCGACGATTGACGCCGGAAAGACGGCTGCGGATCACATTGCCAGGCGTGGCATGCGCCGGAACCGACGGCGGCGGCGATACCGGCCGCTTCGCGACGCGGGGCGCGGCGTTGACGACTGTCGACGGCGGTGCGGCGGGCTGGCCGATGAGCCGGACACCGGGCAGATCGACCAGTACCGCATTGAGCTCACCGCGGGTCTTGGCGGCGAGCGCGGTATCCATCCGCTCGGTGAACTCCCCGAGCGAGAGCATGCCGAGCCCGACGGCCCGCTGCAGCAGTTGACCGACGTGCTCGCGTTCTGCGTCGGAGACGCGCAGTGCACGGTCGCCGACGACGTCACCGGAGCCGACACCATTGGATACCGAATCGGGGCCACCCATGAATTCGAGATTACCGAGCCCCGGGCGCTCGGTGCATCAGGGCAAACCCCGATTCCAGCACGGCCCCGACCCGAATCCCCGGCCCCCTCTCGCACCGGTGCACGTCACGGGCATCCGCCGCCCGATGCCGACGGTCTGCGGTCCGGTATTTCCAGCACCAGGGATCCCCGGGGTGGCGGGCAAGAAATCGGTGGCCGACCCCCGAGCCGATATCGCGCTATTCGAGCCCTTGCTCGATCGCATAACGGGTCAATTCGACACGATTGGCCAACTGCAACTTGCGCAATGTCGCCTGCACATGGTTCTCCACCGTCCGATGACTGAGCCCGAGCCGGGCGGCGATCTGCTTGGCGGACAAGCCCTTCGCCACCATCCGCAACACCTCGGTCTCGCGCTCGGTCAGTGCGGGCCGATGCGGTTCATCCGGTTGCGCGGGCGCGGTCGCCATCCGCCGATACTCGCCGAGCACCAGCCCGGCCAGTCCGGGTGTGAACACCGGCTGTCCCGCCGCGGTGGCCCGCACGGCCTCGATCAGCTCGCTGACCGACGCGCTCTTCACCAGATATCCGCAGGCCCCCGCCTTGATCGCGTCCAGCACATCATCGCGCTCGGCCGAGGCGGACAAGACGAGCACCCGACTCTGCGGCGACACCCGCAGCACCTCCGCGGTGGCCTGCGCCCCGTTCCCATCGGGCAACTGCATATCCATCAGCACCACTGCGGGCCGCGCCGCCGCCGCCCGCCGGGTGGCCGATCCGACCCCATCCGCGGTGGCGGCCACCTCGAATCCGGCCTCGGCCAGATCTCGCGAGACACCGTCCCGCCACATGGGATGGTCATCGACCACCATGACCGAAATCGCCTCGGCCGCACCGCCATCGGTCACACCGCACCTCCTGTACGTGGTACCCGGAACTCCCATTCGGTGCCGAATCCGACACCGCCCGCCGCCTCGGTCAGCAGCACCGCCGTCCCGCCCAACGTTTCGATCCGGCCGATAATGGAGCGCGAAACACCCATGCGCCCTTCGGCTTCCGCCTCGGCCAGGCGACCCGGCGCAATGCCGACGCCGTCATCGCGCACGCTGATGATCAGCTCGTCGCCGGTATCCTCCAGCAGCACATAGGCTTTCGCCTCCGGTCCGGCATGCAGCGCGACATTGGACAGTGCGTTCGCCACCGCCGCCGCGATCTCCCCCGCCGTCCAGCGTCCCACCCGGACGGGACCACCCGGTGTCGAAACGAATACCGATGGCGTCGCGTATGCGGTCAGCAGCGGTCGCAGATCGACATCGGCGCCACCGGTATCCCCGTGTTTGCCCTGTTCGGAGATCAGTACCCGCAGCGCCACTTCCTGTTCCGCGGCGCGCTGGGCCAATTCCTCCGTGGAACCGCCGATCTCGTTGCCGCGCCGCTTGATGTAGCTGAGCACCTGCAGTACACCGTCGTGCACCTCACGGGCCAGCCGCTCCCGCTCCTCGGCGGCTGCGGTCAGCCGCACGGCCCGTTCCAGCTGGCCTTGGGCGCGCCGCGCGGTATCGGCCGCGAGTCCGAGCGCAAGACCGATGGAGACGAGCACAGGCGCGGTCGCATCGGCCCACACGTCCTGCCCCCATTGTTCGCGCACTGTCACGATCACCGCTGCGATGAGCACCCCGGAGAGCACACCGGCCAGCGGCCCGCGCAGGATCGCTGCCGAGACAACGGCATTGGCGACCCACAGCGTGGTCGGCAGCGTCTGATGCCCGTGGTACCAGCCGTAATCGGCGACCAGTCGGGTCGAGGCGATGAGTGCGACAACCACCACGTGGTCGCCGATCACCACCCACCACCGCAACCGCGCCACATCGGGAAAGTGCCACTGCGACAACATAAATGCCGAGGTGCCCGACCACACCGCCATTACCGCGATCAGCACCCAGCTCAGCTGCTGGTGCTGGTAGTACTGCACCGAGGCGATCTGCTGGCCGACCGCGTAGAGCAGCGTGACCAGGCGCAACGCCTGTACGGCCCGCCACAGCGGCGCGGTTGCCGCATCGTCCGCGCTCAGTTCGGCAGGTCGGACCTCAGTCTGGTCCGGCCGCGTCATCGGTCTCGTCCCCACCTGGGTGCTCCCTGGCCGCCTCCCGCGCCAATGTCGCGTCCACGTCGAACCGGCCGGGTTCCGGTTTATCCGGCTCCGCCGAATACATTCTGTGCCCTTCGCCGGTGTGCAGTTCCTCGAACGCCTCCTCCGGGCTTTCGGACAGCAGTGAGCGGATCGCGGTATTCATCACCGCGACGAACGGCACCGCCAGCAAACCGCCAGCGATCCCGCCGAGCACGATGCCAGCGGCAATCGCCAGCACCACCGCCAGTGGATGGATGCTCACGGCCCGCCCGAGCAGCAACGGCTGCAGCACATGGCTCTCCAGCTGCATCACCGCGATGATGATGCCGAGCACGATCAGTGCGGTCACCCAGCCCTTGGTCACCAGCGCGATGAAGACCGCGATGGTCCCGGCCAGAAACGCACCGACGATCGGAATGAACGCGCTGATGAACACCAGCGAGGCCAGTGGCAGCGCCAGTGGCACCCCGAGAATCGCCAGGCCAGCACCGATGCCGATGGCATCGACGAGCGCGACGACCACGGTGGCGCGGACGAATCCGACCAGCGTGCCGAAGCCGAGTTGCCCTGCTGTGCGCACCTTTTCCCGATGCGGCCTCGGCACGATCCGGGTGACGAAGTGCCAGATCTGATCGCCGCTGTAGAGGAAGAAGATCAGAATGAACAGCGTCAGGAATGCGCCGGTGAGCATGTGCCCGATCACCGTCGCGGTGGTCAGCGCCCCGCTGGTGAGACCCTCCCGGTTCGATTGGATCGTCTTGACGATCGTGTCGCCCGCATTGCGGATCTGTTCATTGCTCAGATGGGGCGGACCATTGATCAGCCAGTCCTGAATCTCGTGAATGCTGTGGGTGATCTCGTCGGACAGCTGCGGCACACCCTCGACGAACTGTTCGACGACAAAGGTCATGATGCCCGCGACCACGCCGATCGATCCGAGTAGCGCGACGAAGACCCCCACCGCCCTCGGCACCCCTAGCCCTTGCAGCCAATCCACCAGCGGCGCCAGCAGTGCGGCGGCCAGCAATCCGATGGCGAGCGGGATCACCACCGTCGCCAACCTCTGCACCACCGCCGAGAGCGCGAGCAGCGCGGCGAACATCACCAGCAGCCGCCACGACCACTCCGCGGAAATCCGGACAAACGGATGGACGGAATCAGCAGCCGACCGCACAGCAGTGGCTTTCCCCGTAGCACTTACCTTCTGGTCGGTCACCTCCGCGAGCCTAATCGGCGCGGACCGCCGCGGATATGCACACATGATCGAAACGCTAGATTGGTCACGTGTCAGCGCCTTTGGAAGCGGTCAAACAGACCATGCGAACGCGCTGGCCGCTGTACCTGACATCGATGCTGTTGGCCAATGCCTTCGGTGCGGTCCTGGTGTGGGCGTTCATCCAATATGGACTCCCGGTTCCCGAGGGTGAGGCGGCCGGTGCGCGACGCACCGGCCTGGTGATTCCCGGTCTGGTATTCACCACCGGCGGTTTGCTGAGCCTTGCCGCGTCGGCACTGATGCTGCGGCCGGTCATGCGCTGGCAGATGCGCGGCGGACCGCCGAGCCGACAGGAGCAGATGGCCGCACTGCACGCGCCGCTGCGACAGGCGATCCTGCATCTGGTGCTGTGGTTGATCGGCGGCGCCATCCTGGCGGCGACCATCATCGTGGACGCGCCGGAACTGGCGGGCGCGGTCATCGTCACCGAATGTATGGCCGCGACGATCGTCTTCGGCTTCACCTATATGCTCGGCGAACGGATTCTGCGCCCGGTCGCCGCCGAGGCACTGACCGAGGGTTCGTTCGACCGCTCGCTGACCCCGGGCGTCGGCACCAGAATGGCGATGACCTGGGGTATGGGCACATTCGCCCCCACCATCGCCATTGTGCTGCTGTGCGTCACCCAGATCTCGTCGGATGTGAAGTTCTCGGCGCAGTCGCTGGCCATCTCCATCCTGCTGCTGTGCGGTGTGGTGATCATGCAGGCACTCGCGCTGTCCATGCTGACCGGATCGAGCATCACCGATCCGGTGCGCCAGCTCAGCCAGGCCATCGAACGGGTGCAGGAGGGTGCCCGTGACGTGCAGGTCGAGGTGTTCGACGGCAGTGAGATCGGACTGCTGCAGGTCGGCTTCAACCGCATGATGGAAGAGGCCGCCAAGCGCCGCGAGCTGCAGGAACTCTTTGGCCAGCATGTCGGAGAGGAGGTGGCGCAGCGCGCACTCGACTACGGCACCGAACTCGGCGGGGAGACCCGATTCGTGGCCGTGCTGTTCGTCGATATGGTCGGGTCGACCGCGACCGCGGCCGAGCGCCCGCCGACCGAGGTGGTCAGCCTGCTCAATGAGTTCTTCCGCATCGTCGTCGATGTCATCGACCGGCACCACGGGTTCGTCAATAAATTCGTCGGCGATGCCGCACTGGCGATCTTCGGCGCTCCGCTGGACCGGCCGGACGCACCGACCGCCGCCCTGGCCGCCGCCCGTGAACTGCGCGAAGCCCTGCGCGAGGTGCCCGGACTCGATATCGGTATCGGGGTATCGGCGGGTCTGGCGGTCGCCGGAAATATCGGCGCCGCAAACCGTTTCGAATACACCGTGATCGGCGATCCGGTGAACGAGGCGTCGCGGCTGACCGAGCTGGCAAAGGATCGCCCCGGCCGCGTACTCGCCTCCGGCAGCGCGCTGTATTTCGCCGATGAAAGTGAGCAGGACCTTTGGCTGACCGGGGACGAAGTCCAGCTGCGCGGGCGGCGGCGCAAGACCAGGTTGGCCTGGCCGCAGGAGAGCACCGCGATGCGGGCGACCGAACCGGACGAGCCGGCCTGGGTTGCGCCGGAGAGCTCCGGCGATTGAATCCCGGCCCCGCACGTCGATGCAGACAGCCGAACGATCGGTTAGTTAGGCTGACCGCGTGACGGCCAACGGGGAACTAGCAGGCGATCCGGCACCGCCGCCGCCCGAGGACCCGACCGACAGACCAGCGAAGCGGGGCCAGCGGGGAAGATTCTGGTGGGTCAAATGGGTCGCCGGTATGGCATTGCTGGCCTTGCTCATCGGCGAGGGTTACTACCTCTGGCCACGATTGCACGATTCCTGGAATAAGCTCACCGAAATTCACTGGGGCTGGGTCGCCGCCTGTATCTGGATGGCGGCACTGTCGATGAGCGGATTCAGCCGGGTTCAGAAACAGCTGCTGCACGCGGGCGGTGTCGATGTCCGCCAGCACAAATCCGTCGCCGTCGTCTACGGCGCCACCGCGATGTCGGTGACTTTGCCTGCCGGACAGGTGTTTTCCACCGCCTTCACCTATCGCCAGACCCGCCGCTGGGGTGCGAATCCGATCGTCGCCTCCTGGCAGCTGGTGATCTCCGGCGTGGTGGCCACCGCCGGACTCGCCCTGCTCGGCGTCGGCGGCGCACTGCTGGTCGGCAACCAGGTCGGGCCGTTCAAACTCATCCTGTCGGTGGTCGGTGTGATCGCGCTGGTGTGGGCGGGCAACTACCTGTCGAGGAATCCGGGCGCGCTGGAGGCGGTGCTGCGCCGCGGCCTCGCGCTGCTCAATCGAATCCGCAAAAGGCCCGCCGACCAGGGCATGAGCAAGATCGCCGAGGTGCTATCGCAGCTGGAGTCGGTGGATCTGGGCAAGCGTGACGGCGTTTTGGTCGCGGGCTGGGCGCTGGTGCACCGCTTTGCCGATGTCGCCTGCCTCGGCGCCGCCTGCTACGCGGTCGGCGCCGATCCGAAGCTGGCCGGTCTGCTCATCGCGTTCACCGCGGGCAAGGCCGTCGGTTCCATCCCGTTCGCACCCGGCGGCATCGTCTACGTCGACGCGACCCTCATCTACGGCCTCACGGCGGGCGCGGCCCTGCCCATCACCCAGGCCGTCGCCGCCGCCTTCGTCTATCGCCTGGTGAGCTTCATCCTGGTCGCGATCATCGGCTGGATCGTCTTCGCCTTCCTGTTCCGCACGCCACAGGCCGACGATGCGGAGCTCGAGAAGGAATTCGAGCAGCGCCGAACGCTGTGACATCGGCAGCGCTGTCGACGCTCGTATTCGCGGCCCCGAATATTCAGCATCGCGTAGCGATTCGATGAGGGGTGGTGGTCGGGCGACGGGTGGGCCTCGCGTCCGAGTCGTCGAGACTCGCGCCTACGCTCGGCGACTCCGTCCGGCAGGTGTCGCGTCTCAGCGACGGATATGGGCACTACTACGCTGGCCCGCGTGAAGAAACTGGTGCCGTTGCTGGTCGATGCACTGCTGGTGGTCCTGTTCTGCGCGATCGGCAGGCGCAGTCATGATGAGGCGATACTCACCGGATTGCTGAAGACATTCTGGCCGTTCGGAATCGGACTCGCAATCGGCTGGGTGGCGGCCGTCGCGGTCGCGAGCCGGATGCGTGACGAAGAGGGGCGCGCCGCGCACTTCGACGGGACCGCCCTGTGGCCGACCGGAGTTCTGGTCTGGTTCGGCACGCTCTGCGGCGGCATGGTGCTGCGCGTGATCAGCGGTCAGGGCACGGCATTCAGTTTCATCATTGTCGCGGCATGCGTGCTCGCACTGTTCCTGCTCGGCTGGCGCGCGGCCATCAAGGCCGTCAACTGAGCCATCAGGGCTCCGGAGACGCCAGGTACTGGAGCATCCTGGCGGCCATCCGCGCGGTCGCATCGCCGCTGTCGGTGTCATTGATATGGATCGCGAAGGCCAGATCCCCCACATTCGCAATGAGCCAACCGTCATTGCCCGCGGTGGCCGCGAATCCCGTGACATCGCGGAACGGCCGCAGCGGCGCGAATTCCGGTCGGCCCGCGCCATCGCGCAATAGTCCGCGCAGCCGGTCGGTCAGCTCCGGTGACATGCCGCTGACCTGCGCGTCGGTGGTGCTCGGCCGCCCGGCCTCGATCATCGGCGGCGGCACCTGTCCGCGCGCGATGGCGGCCGCGGCGATCGCCATGCCGAAGGGGCTGGCCAGCACCGCATCCGTTCCGCCGCCCTGACGGACCTGCTCGGCACTGCGACCCGCGACCGCGACCCGCCCGGTGACCTCATCCAGTCCGGGCACCTTGTAATCGACGCCAACACCGAGATTCGGCGCGGCCTCGGCCGCATCCGGCACCGACACATCCTGCGGTGCCTTGTTCTTCAGGACCGAGGCGACGGTGCGGAACAGGTCGATATTGGTGCCCACCGGATACAGCCCGGTGAAGGCGACCGAACCGTGCTCGCTGGCCTGCGTGTTCTGCGCGACCGCGACGACCGCGCCGCTGGAGGGCCGGATCGCCACGATCGAGGCGGGCGTACCGACGCTCACCACGGCATCCTCGGCGGCCCGCTGCAGGCGCTGATCCATGGTGGCCGCGACGTCCGGACCGGGCGGTCCCTGATATCCGGCGATCTGCCCGACGTAGCGGCCGTCCTGTTCGAAAACCTGCACGCCCCAACCGGAATGCTGGTCCTGACTGTCCTGCCACACCTTGCGCAGCGCGTCCAGCATCGGCGACCAGGTCCGGCGATCGGCGGAGATGAGCCGCGGCTGC
>NZ_JBEXLC010000038.1:0-64622 GCF_040609795.1 Nocardia sp. NPDC004604 | reverse complement strand
CTTACGTGTCCCTTTTGGCGGGGTTTTTCGGCTCTTTGTTTTCTACTGCATTCCTATTATGCGCCTTTTTTCCACGTACGTCCCCCGAGACACCAGGGGGCCGCGAACACGCCGCGCCGTAGGCGCGGCAATTGGACAGAGCCACCGGCCCACGCGGGCACGCGCGTGGGCCGGTAGCATAGGGGTTGCCGGTTTCCGGCACGACAAACCCCATTTGCCGAGAGGAACAAGTTGTCACCCGCGTCCGAGGGCGCCGCACAGGAGGGCTCCTCTACCGAGCCGGGTGACAAACCCGGCGCTCTCCTTCCCCCAGCAGCCCGATCCGATTCAGCTCATCGTCGTGTTTCTCGCAGGTGGTGCTGACGATGTCCGTCGTGCTCACCGTGCTCAGCCTGGTCGGGTTCATCGCCCTCACCCTTGGCACGGCACTGTTCGTCGCCGCCGAATTCTCCCTCACCGCGCTGGAACGCAGCACCGTCGAATCGCATGTGCGCACCGTCGGCGACGCCCGCTCGCGCATGGTCCGGCAGGCCCACACCACCCTGTCGTTCCAACTCTCCGGCGCCCAGCTCGGTATCACCATCACCACTCTGATCACCGGCTATATCGCCGAACCGGTGCTGGCCCGGCTGCTATCGCCGCTATTGATCGGGCTCGGCCTGGGCACGGGTGCGGCGCAGGGCATCTCACTCACAGTGGCACTCGTGCTGGCCACCTCGCTGTCGATGATCTATGGCGAACTCGTCCCGAAGAACATCGCGATCTCCAAGCCGCTCGGCACCGCGCGGGCCACCGCGGGGCCGATGATCGCCTTCTCGGTGGTGTTCAAGTGGATGATCCGCTTCCTCAACGGCACGGCTAACTGGGTGGTCCGCCGCTTGGGCGTGGAACCTGCCGAGGAATTGCGCTCGGCGCGCTCCCCGCAGGAACTCGGCTCGCTGGTGCGCACCTCCGCGCTGCGCGGCGCCCTCGACCACCGCACGGCGCAGCTGGTGGACCGCTCGCTGCAATTCGGCGAGCGCAGCGCCGAAGAACTGATGACACCCCGGGTCAAGATCGAATCCCTGGACAGGTCCGATACCATCGGCGACCTCATCGCGGCTGCCAGCCGCACCGGCTACTCCCGCTTCCCGGTCATCGACGGCGATCTGGACAACACGCTCGGCGTCGTGCACATCAAGCAGGCCTTCACCCATCCGGCGAATGTCCGCAAGACCATCCCGCTGTATCAGCTCGCGCGCCCGGTGCCGATCGTGCCCGCCAGCCTCGACGGTGACGAGGTACTCGAACGCGTGCGTGCCCATGGCATGCAGGTCGCCCTGGTGGTCGACGAATACGGCGGCACCGCGGGCATCGTCACCATGGAGGACCTCATCGAGGAGATCCTCGGCGATGTCCGCGACGAACACGACGAGGAAGAACGCGATGTCCGCCGGGTCGCCGACGGCTGGGACTGTTCGGGTCTGCTGCGTATCGATGAGGTCTCCCGCGCCACCGGGTACGACGCCCCGGAGGGCGAGTACGAAACGCTCGGCGGTCTGGTGCTCACCCGGCTCGGCCGCATCCCGGTCACCGGTGATGAGGTGATCCTCCCGAATCCGCGTTCCTCGCACCGCCATCTGGACGACGAGGAGGGCGGCTGGATCGCCAAGGTCGAGCGGATGGACGGGCGGCGCATCGACCGGATCCGGCTGGTCCCGGTGGCTGCCGCGGCGCTCACCGCACACAATGCCGCCGCACACAATGCCACCGCACACGATGCCGCCACGCACAACGCTGCCGCACACGATGCCGCCACGCACAACGCCACCGTGCACAATGCCAAGGAGAACAGCCATGGGTGATCTCCTCGGTGTCCTGCTCACGGTGGTGCTGCTGGCGTGCAACGCCTTCTTCGTCGCCGCCGAATTCGCGCTGATCTCGGCCCGCCGCGACCGTCTCGAGGCGCTGGCCGCACAGGGTAAGCGCCAGGCCGACACGGTGATCCGGGCGGGTGAGAACCTGTCGATGATGCTGGCCGCCGCGCAACTCGGCATCACCATCTGCTCGATCCTGCTCGGCCGAATCGGCGAACCCGCGGTGGCGCATCTGCTGGAGGGGCCGTTCGGTCTGGTCGGCCTGCCCGAACAGCTGTTGCATCCGATCGCATTCGCCGTCGCCCTGACGATCGTGGTGATCCTGCACATCCTGTTCGGCGAGATGATTCCGAAGAATATCGCGCTGGCCGGACCGGAACGCAGTGCGCTGCTGCTGGTTCCGGTGCATCTGCAGTGGTTGCGGTTGGCGCGTCCGGTGATCGCGCTCTACAACCTGGCCGCGAACCTGTCGTTGCGCATGCTGCGGGTCGAACCCAAGGATGAACTGGATGCCACGGTCTCCAGTGTGGAGCTCGCCGAAATGATCGGTGAATCCCGTTCGGAGGGACTGCTGGACGAGGAGGAGCACCGACGCCTCACCCAGGCGCTCGGCACCTCCGATCGCGTCGTCGGCGATGTGATGGTGCCGCTGGCCACGACCCGCTCGGTGCCATTGCGCGGCAATGGCACCGAGCTCGGCGATATCGAAACCGCCGTCGCGGAAACCGGCTTCTCCCGGTACCCGGTGCGCGCGAGCGACGGTTCGCTGGTCGGCTATCTGCATGTCAAGGATGTGCTCGACAAGGTCGCCGATGAGAGCGCCGGGCCGAATACGCCTATCCCACGCACCGATATCCGCCCGTTGCCGACCGTTGGCTCCGGCACCCCGCTGTACGAGGCACTGGCTCGGTTGCGCCGCACCAATTCGCATCTGGGCCGAGTCGTCGACAATCGCGGCAATACGGTCGGCATTGTGGCGCTGGAGGATCTGGTGGAAGAGTTCGTCGGCACTGTGCGTGACGGGACGCACCGGGTGATCGAATGATCGTGCTGGCCGAGTCCGAGTGGCGGGCCAGGGCGGCCGTGCACCGGGCTCGACTGGACGAACTCGTCGGGCCGTATCTCGAACGCCGCGTGGCGGGTTCATCACACCCGGTGATCGACTTCCTGTTCACCTACTACGGACACAAGCCCGCGCAGCTGCGGCGGTGGCACCCGGGATTCGGCGTCGCATTGGCCGGGGCACGAGAATACGACGGTGGCCGCGGATATCACTGCATCGAGGTACCCGAGGCACGCGTAGTCGTGGAAGGGTCCGTGGTCGAGTGGACGCTCGGGGCATCCGCGTACACCGCGGACCCCGCGTACCTGGCGCGACGCCGTGACACCATCGCGTTCATCGCGGACCTGTTGCGCGCCACGGCATCTCGACCCGCCCAGCTGTCCTGCTTCGGACTGCACGAATGGGCCATGGTGTACAAGACCGACGAGGTCCGCCACCAACAGGTCCCGCTCCGCCTCGGCGGTACCGGCACCGATGCGGTCGTCGAATCAATGTCATTGCGCTGCACCCACTTCGACGCCTTCCGCTTCTTCACCCCGGACGCCGTCGGCCGCAATGCGGAGCCCCTCACCCGTGCCGACCAGGTCGCCCGCGAACAGCCCGGCTGCCTGCACGCCAATATGGACCTCTACAAATGGGGTTTCAAACTCACCCCGCTCCTGTCCTCCGATCTGCTCCTCGACTACTTCGAGTTCGCCTGCGCCGCGCGCGAGCTCGATATGCGCGCCAGTCCGTACGACCTCACCGCATACGGTTACGAACCGGTCCGCATCGAAACCCCGTCCGGCCGCGCCGAATACGTCCGGGCGCAGTCGGCACTGGCGGAGCGATCAACGAGACTCAGACAGTCCCTCCTCGACGTCTGCACAGCCCTGCTGGCGTACGACACTGCCGCACTCACCGCCGGCTGAGCACTACCCTGAAATACGCTGCCTACCTGCGATTTCCGCCAAACTTCCGCATCAAGTTATCGCCTGTTACTACCATTCAGTCAGTCATATTCCGTCTGAGTCGGCGCGGTCTGTGCCCATGATGAGGAAAGTTGGGATGCAACGATGCACCCGAAGCTGACACTGCGCCGTACCAGGCCATTGGCGCTGCTCGCCACGGCGGTCGTCACCGCGATAATGCTGCCGAGCAGCGCGTCGGCCGATCTACAGTCCGATATCGCCACCGCGGTCCAGGAATTTCTCGATATCGGCCGCGCCTCGGTGCCGCGGGCGGACTGCGGACCGGGATCGATGCCGGAAACCGGGCTGCAGGGCGATGTTCCGGCCGCCGACCGTGACAGTCGGCGCAGCACCCAGGGCTATGCCTGCAATATGTCGATGGTCGGCAACTACGCCGGGCGCGGGGCTGGCATCACCTCGACCAGCTTCGACCACTGCGCGTATATGGGGTCATTCTTCCCCGGCGATCTGATCAGCGCGGGCCGTGGCGTCCAGGTACTGGATGTCTCCGATCCGGCGCATCCACGGCCGACGGTCACCCTGACCGAACCCGCGATGCTGGCGGGCACCTGGGAAAGCCTCAAGGTCAATGTCGAGCGCAAACTGCTGGTCGGTACCGGTGTGCCGATCGGCGAAGGCGTCGGCTACCTGTCGGTCTACGACATCTCCGATTGCGCGTATCCGAAGCTGCTCAATCCGGGTTTCGGCTCGAATCTGGCTATGCCGCTACCGATTACCACGCACGAGGGCGGCTGGTCCCCCGATGGCCGCACCTACTGGGCCTCGGGTATCGCGCCCGGCTTCGTCAGCGCTGTCGATCTCACCGATCCGGCGAATCCGCACGTCATCTGGCAGGGCCTGACCGGTATCGAGGCACACGGCTTCGGAATCAGCCCCGACGGCAATCGGATGTATCTGTCCGCACTGGGCGGATTCACGGTGCTCGATATCAGTTCGGTCCAGCGCCGCGACCCCAACCCGCAGGTCACCCATATCGGCCGTACCTTCTGGACCGACGGATGGGCCACCCAGCACAGTGTGCCGGTGACCTATGGCGGCAAGCCGTACCTCTACACCGTCGACGAAGGTGGTTCCGGCGGTGTGAAACTCATCGATATCTCCGATGACACCACCCCGAAGGTAGCCGGGAAGATCAAGCTGGAGATCAATCTGCTGCAGCATATCGACAGCAATATCGGCAGCTCCATGGGTGGTTCGGCGTTCGCTTACGAATCGCACTACTGTGCCGCGGACCGCCCGGACGATCCCACCGCGCTCGCCTGCGGCTGGATCTCCTCCGGCATCAGGGTTTTCGATATCCGCGATCCGCACAGCATCCGCGAGATCGCCTACTTCAACCCGCCCGCCCGCACCGGGCAGAACCTGAGCCTCTGGAACTCTCCGCACGCCCTCGCCTCGATCATCGGCGTGCCGTTCATGAGCGCACTTCCGGCCGCACGCGCGGTGCTCGAGGGGCAGTTCGATCCGTCGGATGCACTCACTTCGCGCACCGGCAACCTCGCCTTCGGAGATGTCTCCACCGACTGGTGCTTCTCGCCTCCGGAATGGCGCGGCGACCAGTTGTATGTCGCTTGCTCCGATAACGGATTCATGGTGCTGCAGCTCGAGAACGACGTATACACCGCACCCGCGGATCAGCGATCGACCGTCGGGTCGTGACCGTGTCCCGGTGGATCCGCGCCGCCGCGTTCGCCGCACTCGCCTTCGCCCTGGTGGTGATCGGTGCGGCGCTGCGGCCGCTGGTGCTACCCGAAGCCCACCCGGCCGCACCGGTTCTCAATGCGGTGGAGATCGGATTCGCGCAGGATATGACGGCACATCATCAGCAGGCGCTGATCATGGTGCAGCGCTTGGATCGCGGCGTCGAGCCGGCGGTACTGCGTCTGGCACAGCAGCTCTCGGACGCACAGCGCATCGAGATCGGCACGATGCTGGGGTGGCTGCGGTTGGCCGACGCGTCACCGCTATCGCCACACCCGATGGCCTGGATGCACGCCCAGGCGGCTGCATCGCACCATCATTCGACCGCTATTGCCGATCAGCCGACCGGGGATGCGATGCCCGGCATGGCGAGCACCGCCGAACTCGACGTGCTCGCCGCCGCCCGCGGCCACGATGCGGAAATCCTGTTCCTGCAATTGATGTTCCGCCACCATCAGGGCGGACTCGCCATGGCCCGCGCCGCGGATCAGCTACTGATCTCCGGCCCGGTCAAGGAGGCGGCGCGGTCGATGTTCCAGAGCCAGAGCCAGGAGGTGGGCGTCATGAGTGTGTTGCTCACCCAACTCGGCGGACGACCACTGCAATAGCCGAGATCACTGACGCTCGAGCCGACCCCTGCCCGATGGGGGTCGGCTGCGCGGCGCTATCTCAGAGCGGGCGTATTCCTCCGGGTCCGGACCCGGAGGTATGGTCGATCTAGATCGACAGCACAGGAAGGGTCGAGCGACACGTGATCCGGACCGAGGCAGTCACCGTCCCCGAACACGTGCACGGGTATCCCGACGTTGCCTTCGGCGGATATGTGGCGGGTCTGCTCGCCGGGCGCTCCGAGGGCGCCGAGGTGCGCGTCGACTTCCGCGCCAAGGTCCCGCTCGAGGCCCCGATGTCATTGCGACCCACCAGATCCGGTGGCCACGCGCTGACCGACGCCGACGGCACACTGCTCGCCGAATCCACACCAGCGGTGCTCACCATCGATCCCCCGCCCGCGCCGACCTGGGCCGAGGCCAAGGCGGTCACCGACGCGGCCATGGTCTCGCGCCGCATCACCGACTGCTACGGCTGCGGCGCCGCCTGCGCACCCGGCCGCGGCCTGCGCCTACTCACCTGGGACACACCGGAGCACGACCTCATTATCGCCGCCTGGACCCCCGACGCCGGACTCGCCGACGAATCCGGCCAGCTCCCACCGGAAGTCGTCTGGTCCGCCCTCGACTGCCCCGGCGGCTGGGCCGCCATCCGCAAACAGGGCATGCGCATGGGCGGAGTAACCGCCGCCCTCACCGCAACCCAACTCCACCCCATCTACCCCGACTCCCCTTACATCTCCTACGCCTGGCCCATCGCCCATCAGGGCCGCAAACACACCGTCGGCATCGCCCTCGCCACCCCCTCCGGCGACCCCTGCGCCCTGGCCGAAGCCCTCTGGATCGCACCGAAATCCTGAACCGACACAGGTAACTGTCAGGTGTTTTCGACGAAGCGGTACCACGGACCGTGGAAGGGTTCGTAGCCGATCGCACCCGGTCCGGGTGGGCCGATACTGGGGGCGGTGTCCGGGAAGTAGGCGAGGCCCTCGGAATTCGTCGATCCGCCAGCGATGTAGAACAGGCAGCCACCGTCGCGGCGGGTGATATAGGTGACGGCGTAGATGCCGAGGCGGGTGCGGTGGCCGGGGTTGGCGCAGGCGGCGGCCTGGTCCTCGAGGATGGGGCGAGACAGGCGCCAACCTGCGGATTCGGGGACCTCGTACCAGACAAGGGCGGCGAGGGTGGCGATGAGGATCGGGGCGGCCAGGCTGACGAGGATGGCGTGGTAGCGGATCAGGCCCAGGATCCCGAAGCACACGGCGACCCCGCCGACGACCGAAAGCCCCACCCACAGCAGCACTTTGGTCGGGAAGCTGCCCTGCGCGGCGATCTCCCAGCACAGCGCCACGCAGAGTAGCGCGATAACGGTGGTGATGACGCCCATCCAGAGCTCGAACCAGAGCGGTATCCGTCCGGGGCCGCCGCTGCTCATGTCAAGAAGATACGTCGGCGGTCCGCATTCCCGAAGGGAATCGGCGCGGCGGCGCAGAGGTTATCGCCGGGCAAAGGGAAAACCCCCGGCCGCGGCATCCGCTATGGAGCCATGACCGGGGGTTGATCGCACAAGATGTTCGGTTCGCCGATTACAGCGGCGGGAAACCGGCCGAACCGGTGGCCATCCAGTTCCAGAACTGCGCTACACGATTGACGAGCAGGGCGACCACATCAAGGACAACGCTTCCCATAAAACTTCCTCACGTCCGACTATCCATGCAGCGCCAAGGGTAACGGACCGTTATCTGAGCCGAAACCGGTCGGCCGCCTCACCGGGGGCCGTCCATGTGGTAAAGGAATCCCCTGCCCGGCGAGAACCGGAGCAGGGGATTCACGAGTTATTCGGACGCGCAGCGACTTACACGCAAGCCAGCGCCTTGGCCTCGCGTCGACGCCGGTGCAGGATCGGCTCGGTGTAGCCGTTGGGCTGCTTGGTGCCTTCGAGCACCAGCTCCTTCGCGGCCTGGAACGCAATGCTGCTGGCGAAGTCCGGCGCCATCGGCCGGTAGTTCGGGTCGCCCGCATTCTGCTTGTCGACCACCGGCGCCATCCGCTCCATGCTGGCCACCACCTCATCGGCGGAAACCACACCGTGGCGCAGCCAGTTCGCCATCAGCTGGCTCGAAATACGCAGGGTCGCGCGGTCTTCCATGAGACCGATATCGCGGATATCGGGCACCTTGGAGCAGCCGACGCCCTGGTCGATCCAGCGCACCACGTAGCCGAGAATGCCCTGGGAGTTATTGTCCAACTCCTGCTGCTTCTCCTCGGCGGTCCAGTTCGGATTCGCCGCGAGCGGGATCTCCAGGATCTGGTCGACGGTGGCGCGGCGGCCAACGGCGGCGATCTCCTGCTGCCGCTCGAACACGTCGACCTGGTGGTAGTGCGTCGCGTGCAGGGTGGCCGCGGTCGGCGAGGGCACCCACGCGGTATTGGCGCCAGCGCGCGGGTGGCCGATCTTCTGCTCGAGCATGTCGTGCATCAGGTCCGGCATGGCCCACATGCCCTTACCGATCTGCGCCTTGCCGGGCAGGCCGGTGGCCAGACCCGTATCGACATTCCAATCCTCGTAGGACAGGATCCACTGCTGGGTCTTCATCTCGGCCTTGCGGACCATCGGCCCGGCCTCCATGGAGGTGTGGATCTCATCGCCGGTGCGGTCCAGGAAGCCGGTGTTGATGAACACCACGCGCTCGGACGCGGCCCGGATGCAGGCCGCGAGGTTGACCGTGGTGCGGCGCTCCTCGTCCATGATGCCGACCTTGAGGGTGTTGCGGGGCAGCCCGAGCACATCCTCGATCCGGCCGAACAGCTCGTTGGTGAAGGCAACCTCGTCGGGGCCGTGCATCTTTGGCTTCACAATGTAGACCGAACCGGTGCGGCTGTTCTTCAACTGCGTATCGCCCAGCAGGCTGTGCTTGGCGATCAGCGAGGTGATCAGGCCGTCCATGATGCCCTCGGGCACCTCATTGCCCTCGGCGTCGATGATCGCGTCGGAGGTCATCAGATGACCGACATTGCGCACGAACAGCAGCGAACGGCCGTGCAGCACCAGTTCACCGCCGCCGATCGCGGTGTAGACGCGGTCCGGGTTCATGGTGCGGGTGAAGGTCTTATCGCCCTTGGTGACCTTCTCCGCCAGCTCACCCTTCATCAGGCCGAGCCAGTTGTGGTAGCAGAGCACCTTGTCCTCGGCGTCCACCGCCGCGACCGAATCCTCGAAGTCCATGATCGTGGTGACCGCGGACTCCAGCACCACATCCTTGACACCCGCCGGATCGGTCTTGCCGATCGGCGAGGCGGGGTCGATCTGGATGTCGACGTGCAAACCGTTGTGCTGCAACAGGATCGAGGTCGGCGAGGCCGGATCGCCCAGGTAGCCGACCAATTCCGCACCGTCGGCGGCCAGGGTGGTGACCTCGTCGTTGCTCAGCGTGACGGCCAGCTTGCCGCCATCGATCGCGTAGTGCGTCGAGGCCAGATGCGAGCCATTGGCCAGCGGGGCTGCAGTATCGAGGAACTTGCGCGCGAATTCGATCACGCGACCGCCACGGACCGGGTTGTAGCCGGTGCCCTTCTCGCCGCCATCGGCCTCGGAGATGGCGTCGGTGCCGTAGAGCGCGTCGTAGAGCGAGCCCCAGCGCGCATTCGCGGCATTGATCGCAAAGCGGGCGTTCATCACCGGCACCACCAGCTGCGGGCCCGCGGTGGTGGCGATTTCGGCGTCCACGTTCTGGGTGGCGATCTTGAAGTCGGCCGGTGCCGCGCGCAGATAGCCGATATCGCCCAGGAAGCTCTTGTAGGCGGCCTTGTCGTAGTTCGCGCCGGGGTGTTCGGCGTGCCAGGCATCGAGCTTGCCCTGGATCTCGTCGCGTTCGGCCAGCAGGGCGCGGTTGCGCGGGGCGAGGTCATTGATGACCTGCTCGGCTCCGGCCCAGAACGCGGCGGAATCTACGCCGGTTCCGGGGAGCGCCTCGTTCTCGATGAACTCGTGGAGAACGCTGGCCACCTGGAGCCCGCCGACCTGAATCCGCTCTGTCATCTACTGCCTCACTTTTGAGAAAGCCGGGTGGGAAAAATCGCAACCAATGTTACCCGTCGGTAGTGATGTGACGGTGCGTCGGGTCGATCGCCGTGCGGCTCCGTTGTCTGCCGCCGCGCCGAACCTTGGATGCCGGTTCGTCAGCGAGTCGCGATGGGTGTCGTATGGGGATCGCCCGGACCCCTTGATTGTATCGGTCGGTCCAATTAATGTACTGACTGGAACATTTCTCCGCATCGGATCAATGGAGTGCAACGTGGCATTGCCGGAACAGCCGTTAGCGAACAAGGTCGTGCTGGTCACCGGCGGCAGCCGGGGCCTCGGCCGGGAGATGGTGCGCGCCTTCGCCGCGGCCGGAGCGGATGTGGTGATCGCCAGCCGCAAACTCGACGGCTGCGTCGAACTCGCCGATGAGGTGAAGAACACATACGGGCGGCGCGCGCTGCCGGTGGCATGCAATGTCAGCGAGTGGGCCCAGTGCGACGCACTGACCGAGGCCGCGTACGCAGAATTCGGCCGGGTCGATGTGCTGGTCAACAATGCCGGGATGTCGCTGCTGTATCCGAGCCTGGACCAGGTGAGCGAGGCAATGTTCGACAAGGTGATCGCGGTCAATCTCAAGGGCCCGTTCCGGCTGTCGACCTCGATCGGCACTCGGATGGCCGCCGCCGGTGGCGGCTCGATCATTAATATCTCCTCGCTCGAGGCGGTGCGACCGGAACCGCTCGCGGTCCCCTATGCGGCCGCCAAGGCCGGATTGTCCAATCTCACCGGCGGTCTCGCGCAGAGCTTCGGGCCGACGGTGCGGGTCAATACGATCCAGTGCGGTCCGTTCGCCACGGATATCTCCAAGGCGTGGCCCGATGAGTTGCGGGCGGAGCTGACCCGGCATGTGGCGCTGAGGCGGGTCGGACAGCCGGAGGAGATCGTCGGCGCAGCACTGTTCTTCGCGACGGACGCCTCGGCCTATTGCACCGGCGCCACCCTGGCCCTGGACGGAGGATGGCGATGAAGGCACTGACTTACGCTGGCCCGCAACAGATCTCCTACACCGACGTACCCGATCCGGTGCTACCCGGCCGGGACGCAGCGATCGTCCGAGTAGCCGCGGCCGGGATCTGCGGCAGCGATCTGCACATCTACGCCGGGCACGGGTTCACCAATGGCACCGGGTACAGCGTCGGGCACGAGGCGGTCGGGGAAATCGTCGAATTGGGTTCGGATGTCCAGGGATTCGCACTCGGTGACCGGGTACTGGTATCCGCCTCGGTCGGCTGCAATCGCTGTGCGAAGTGCAAGGCCGGCATCGTGGCGGCCTGCGAACGGCATCCGCTGCCGGTCGACGCCTGCTACGGCCTCGGTGGATCCCTGGCGGGTGCACAGGCCGAATATCTCGCGGTCCCGCACGCCGAGGGAAATCTGGTGCGCCTGCCCGATACGGTCAGCGACGAGGCCGCGATCGTGCTCACCGACAATGCGCCGACCGCCTGGTACGGCGCGCGCCGCGCCCGCATCGCACCCGGTGAGACGGTGGTGGTGATCGGGCTCGGACCGGTCGGGCTGATGGCCGTGCAGTCGGCGTTCGCCATGGGTGCGTCGCGGGTGCTCGGGGTGGATCTGGTCGCCGAGCGCCGCAAGCGCGCCGTCGAATTGGGTGCGGAGGTGGTCGAATCCGATGAGCCCAAGACCGTGATTCGCGA
This sequence comes from Nocardia sp. NPDC004604, assembly GCF_040609795.1. NCBI lineage: Bacteria > Bacillati > Actinomycetota > Actinomycetes > Mycobacteriales > Nocardiaceae > Nocardia > Nocardia sp. NPDC004604. Next base: position 52,684 of record NZ_JBEXLC010000038.1, on the reverse strand, counting down.
ATTGCTGAGCGGCGGTGCGGATGTCGCGATCGAGGCGGTCGGTGCGGATGAGACCATCAAGCTGGCCATCAGCGCGGTCGGACATCGGGGGCGAGTCAGCGTGGTCGGCGTCAGCCATAACCGCGCCTTCCCTTTCCATATGCAGCTGGCACAGGTCAAGGAACTCGAATTCCATATCGGACTGTGCTCGATCCAATACGAGTTGCCCGCGCTGCTGCGGCTCACCGCCGCTGGCCGGATGCGGCCCGAAGCCGTTGTCACACACCGGTTCCCGATGTCGGAGGGAGCACACGCCTACCGCATGTTCGCCGATCGGGCCGACGGGGTGTCCAAAGTCGTCCTGGATCCCCAAAAATGACGGCATCGCGCAGCGATTCGATGGGGGGTGGCGGCCGGGAGACGGGTGGGCCGGCATCGCGCAGCGATTCGATGGGGGGTGGCAGCCGGGAGACGGGCGGGCCGGCATCGCGCAGCGATTCGATGATGGGCGATGGTCGGGGGACGGGTGGGCCCGAGATGGTTTCGCCCCGACGCCGCGGCCGTCCACCCGCCGCGGAGACCACAGCCGAAGCAACCCGAGGACGCATCGTGGCGGCCGCGGTGGAACTTTTCGCGGAGAAGGGTTTCCACGGCACTGGCGTTGCCGAAATCGGAGACCGGGCCGGGGTGCAGCGAGGCGCGCTGTACTACCACATCGGATCCAAGGAAGAACTCCTCTGGCAGATCCTGCGTGATTACATCCACCTGATGCTCACCGACGCGCAGCGGATCGCCCGCGGCACCGACGAACCGATCAGCAAGCTGCGCAAGCTGATCCACAGTCACGTCGGCTTGATCATCGAGCACCGCCGCGAGGTCGCCATCCAATTGCGCGATGTGACCGCGCTGACCGGCGACCGCGGCGAGGAGTTGCAGGAGATGCGCGACGGGGTGCAGGAGTGCTGGCAGCGCGTCATCGATGCGGGCCACGCAATGGGCGTGCTGCGGACGAACGACCACGTGGTCACCAATAGCGTGCTCGGCATGCTCAATATGGTGACCTTCTGGTATCGCCCGCACGGCGGCCACTCCCCCAGCGAGATCGCCGACATCCTCGCATCCACCGTTCTCGACGGCATCGTGACCACGACGACGAAAGGCTGACCATGGCTTGGGATTTCGAAACCGATCCGGAATATCAGCGCAAACTCGACTGGGCGGCGGAGTTCGTCCGCACCGAGGTGGAGCCGCTCGACCTGCTCTACCCGAATCCCTATGACCGCACCAATACCGAGGCGATGGCGCTGATGCGGCCGCTGAAGGAGAAGGTGAAGGAGCAGGGGCTGTGGGCCTGCCATTTGGGACCCGAACTCGGCGGCCCCGGATATGGGCAGCTGAAACTCGCACTGCTCAACGAGGTGCTCGGCACGTCGGTCTGGGCGCCGTCGGTATTCGGTTGCCAGGCACCGGATTCCGGTAATGCGGAGATCCTCGCACATTACGGTACGCCGGAGCAGAAGGCCAAGTACCTGGAGCCATTGCTGGCCGGTGAGATCGGCTCCTGTTACGTGATGACCGAACCGACCGGCGGCTCGGATCCGACGCTGTTCAAGACCCGAGCGGTGCGCGATGGCGACTCCTGGGTCATCAATGGCGAGAAGTGGTTCAACTCGAACGCGCAGTTCGCCAGCTTCCACATCGTCATGGTGGTCACGAATCCGGATGTCAGCCCGTATCAGGGCATGTCGATGTTCATCGTGCCCGCCGACACCCCCGGCCTGGAGATCGTCAAGAACTTCCACGTACACGGCTTCAGCGAGCACGAGGGTCACCTGCGCTTCACCGATGTCCGGGTGCCCGCCGACCATCTGCTCGGCCAGGAAGGTATGGGCTTCATCGTGGCGCAGACCCGTCTCGGTGGCGGTCGCGTACACCACGCCATGCGCACAGTCGCATTGGTACGCAAGGCCTTCGACATGATGGCCGAACGTGCCGTCTCGCGGCCCATGCGCAAGGGACCGCTCGCGGGACTGCAGATGACCCAGGAACGCATCGCGGACAGCTGGATCGAGATGGAACAGTTCCGCCTGCTCGTATTGCGCACCGCTTGGCGCATCGATAAGGAGCAGGATTATCTGAAGGTGCGCAAGGACATTGCCGCCATCAAGGTCGCCATGCCGAAGGTCATGCACGATATCGCCCAGCGCGCACTGCATCTACACGGCGCGATCGGCGTCAGCCAGGACCTGCCCTTCGTCGACATGATGAACTACGCCGAGGTCATGGCCATTGCCGACGGCCCGACCGAGGTGCACAAGATCACCCTCGCCAAGGAAGTCCTGAAGGACTACACCCCGGGCGACCCGGTGTATCCCAGCGGCTACCGCCCAGCGCTGCGCGAACAGGCACGCGAACTCGTCGCCCGCCGCCTGGAGCACATCGTCGGGAACCTGTAGTCCACTCAGGCTGTCGGCTCAGTGACCGGGTGGACCTGCAGTTCGCAGGTGTCGATCGTGGTCACCAGCCGAACCGTAGCGGTGGTGTTCGGCGGGGTGACCTGCAGATCGGTGTAGGTCGGGCACGGGTTCCCCGCGGCGTCGAACGCGACACCCTCGACGACCGCTTCCGCATTGTGATCGCGATCGAGCACGATGGTGGGCGGGGTGTCGGCACCGCTCGGGAGGCCGCCCAGATAGCCACGCGGGGTTCGGGTCGCGTGCGCCAGCGGCCCGCCCGCTCCGGTATCGACGCCGGGGTATCCGGTGAGCGTGCACGGGCCGCTGGCGGTGGGGACCCAGAAGTGCAAGCGGACGCCACGGTGACCGAGCCCCGGCGACATCGGATCCGCGCCCAGGAGAACCTGGCCGTCGACGCAGGGCGGGGCGATCTGTTGGCCGCTCGTCGGCTCCCCACTCGAGGGCCCACCGGTCGTAGGTCGAGTTGCAGTCGAGCCGCCGGTCGACGACTGGCCCGTCGGCGGCTGGCCGATTGTCGTTCCGCTGCTCGTGGGCTGGTTCGCTGCCGACATCGGTGCGTGATCGCCTGCGGACTCGTTCGCGCATCCGACGAGTGCGAGCACGCCGCAGGTGAACAGCGGGATGCACCGCCGTGTCAGTTTCGATGCTGTCCGTTTCGACATGAAGCACTTCCTTGCGCTGTCGGCCGAGGCAGCGCCGCAACAGTATTCGGTGCGGTGCCCCGATGGATATCTCCGATCGACACGCACGACCCCCCGGCCGGACGAGCTTGTCGAGCTGTTTATCGCCCACTGCCGCCGCGCGTTATCGCCACGCCCCGCAACCAGCACGCGAGAGGTACCGCAATCCGATCGAGCCGGGCGGCTTACCCTGAATTATCCGGAGGTGATCGAGTGCACGTCTACGAGGTACGAAAGGTACACAGCTGCGAGTTCTGCGGCACCGAAGACGAGACCCTCACCACCCGAACAACATTGGACGAAGCGAAGACGGCCGCCGAACACGACGCCGGTCTGGCGTTGGCGTGGGAAGTCGCCGCCGACGGCGCAGGCCCGCTGTGGGCCGATCGCGAAGACGGCATCTACCGCTACTACATCTACCAACGGTCCTGAAGGTCCCGCCGCCATGTTCACCGATTCAGACGATCTGCGGTTCGAGAATACCGACGCGCACACCGCGCGCACCCTCAGCCGCAAGACCGTCGCCGCCGACGCACTCGTCGACACGGTCCGCTTGGCCATCGAAACCGTTGGCGGCGCCGGATTTTCGCGCACCTGCGCGCTGGAGATGTGGTACAGCGACATCCACGACTGTCTGTTCCATCCGCTGCCGCGGGCCAGGCAGACCCGGTTCACCGGGCGCGTACTGCTGGGCAATACACCGATCGGTTGACCCGACCCGCTCGGCCGGAATTCCCGAACGCGGGACGAACGCCCGTCGAGAGGGTTCAATGGATCCTCACACGATGATGCGTGGGAGGGGAAGCCATTGGTGTCTGTCGAACCCACAATCGTGGACCAGGCGACCGATGCTGCCCGGTCCACGATGAAGGAGCCGCGCACCCTCGCCCGCGGCTCCTTCATCTCCCGGTCCACACCGGCTGCGAAAGCCGCCGCCGCCACACCGAGATAACAGTCGGCATTGCCGCATTCGGCGAAAATTATCCAGCCTTACCTTGGGTCGTTCCCGCATTAACCCCTGGTCAGACCGTACGGTTGTCTCCGACGCGACAGCAGCAGTCGCGTACGGCCCATCGGCCGCTTCGTAACCAGCAACCCCGAGGTGTGGACCATGTTCATGCGCAAGATGATCGGAGCAGTGGCGGGCACCGTCATGGTGGGTGCGGCGGCCACGGTCGGCAGTGCGGGTGCGGCCACAGCCGCGCCAGGATGTCCCGACCTCTACGTCGTGGCGATACCCGGCACCTGGGAGACCTCCGACACCAATCCCGGCGAGGGCATGCTCGCGAGCGTCACCGATAGCCTGCCGCGCAACACCCGCACCGACTATGTGACCTATGCGGCGACCGCATTCCCGTGGGAGACCGATGTTTACGGGCGCTCGAAGCGACAGGCCATCGATAATGCCCGCGGCCTGGTCACCACGATGATCCAGCAATGCGGTGCGACGAAGATCGCGCTGATCGGCTACAGCCAGGGCGCCGACGCGGCGGGCGATCTCGCCGCCGAAATCGGCACCGGCTCGAGCCCCATCCAGCCCGAGCGCATCGTCGCGGTCGGCCTCATCTCCGATCCGCGCCGCTCCCCCACCGACGCACTCATCGGTCCGCCGGTGGACGGCTCCGGTGCGGGCGGTCCGCGCATCGGCGGCTTCGGCCTGCTCACCCCGAAGACCAGGACCATCTGCGCCGTCGGCGACCTGTACTGCGCCGCACCACCCACCGATTTCGCCACCCGCTTCGCCGGATTCCTGGCCCAGGCCTCCGATCCCGATCCGGCGCAGCTGTGGCGCTATCAGCAGGAGGCGGATGTGATCATCGACGACCTGACGGCGGCCGGGGTGGTCCCGCTGATCCAGAACCAACTTGCCGATCCGGAAATGAACGAGCGCAAACAGGAATTCGAGCGGTTCTATAACTCGTTCGTGCACCAGAGCTACCCCGCCTACGTCGTGGACTCCGATGGCGTGACCGCCACCACATGGCTGCGGCAGTGGCTGGTCGGCCTGGCCTGAAAAACCCGTCGCCAGCGGTGGGCATGCTGTGCCACCATGGATTTCGATGATGATCACCCGATACCGCGGGTGATCGAAGAGCTTCGGAAAGGAGGAGGCGGCCGTGACCATTGTCGTACCGAGCCAGCGTCGACATGACGCGCGCGTAGAGCGGGTAACCCGCCGCCTCCCGGCCGGTAACTGACCGACCGCCGCCTCCTCCCGATTCGCTCGCTCCCCCCGAAACATGGTGATTCCCATGACGTTCCACCGTGCCACCGATCCGGTGGTGTTGACTGTCGACAACTGGATACACACCCGAGTACTGGTGCTCAATGCCAGCTACGAGGCGCTCACCGAGATCAACGCCGAACGGGCCGTGGTGCTGCTCATCGACGGCGCCGCGGAGTCGATCGCGGACCGGGATCCGCACTTCCCGATTCGGGCCGAGCACCTCGAGCTCGCGCTGCCGGAGACGATCCGCTTGCTGCGGTATGTCTACCTCGACCACGTGACACGGGTACACGACGGCAGCCCCGCGACATTGGCCGGTGTGCTGCGCCGCGACAACCACCGCTGCGGCTACTGCGCGTCCTGGGCACGCACCGTCGACCACATCCGGCCACGCAGCCGCGGTGGTCCGAACACCTGGAACAACCTCATCGCCGCCTGCGCGCCGTGCAATTCGACCAAGGCCGACCGCACGCCGGCGGAGGCGGGCATGCGGCTGCTATGGGAGCCGAAGGCGCCCAACGATATGGCCAAGCGACAGCAGCGGATCTGGAAGCAGCTGGCCGCCACCTGAGCCGAGAGAGAAAGGAGAAGGCTCGAAATGACCGTCGAATTGGAGATCAACGCAGTTGTCGATCTGACCGACCTGCTCCCGCTCTCGGATTCCCGGGAGTGGCATCGGGCGGCCTGCCGCGGCGACCCGAATCACGAGGCGTGGTTCCCCTACCCGTCGCAGGACTTCGCGTACGCGCGTGAGGTTTGCGCTGGCTGCCCGATCCGGGATGCCTGCGGTGAATTCGCCGCGCACACCGGACAGTCCGGTGTTTGGGGCGGACACGAGTTCGATCGCGGACGGATGATCCGGCCCTAATCGGGCCGATTCGCTCGACCGACCCGCAATCGGTCCCGACGGCCCGTCTCGCCGTGCCGATGCACCCATCACCGGGAGCACCGGCACGGCAAATCACGCGTGACCATACACTGATGCCCGTGGGCACACATCGCAGCGGAACCAGGTCCCGGGGCGTCAGCAAAGGTCCGGTTATCGCAGTGATCGCCGTTCTGCTGCTGGTCGCGGCGGTCTTCGCGTTCTTACAACTCAGCGATCGCGCGGCGAATCGCGACAAGTCGGCCGCGGCCGAGTGCAAGGAAGGTCCCTCGACGCTGTTCGTCACCGTCGATCCGGAACTCGCCGACCCGGTGCGCGCCGCCGCCGACCGGTACAATGCGACCGATCCGAAGGTGCGCGATCACTGCGCGAAGGTGGTGGTTACCCCTCAACCGTCCGCCGCGATCGTCGCCGGATTCACCGCCGGCAAGCCGTGGAACGGCGCGCTCGGACCGCAGCCCGGACTGTGGATCGCCGATTCGATGCGCTCCATCGAATCCATGCGCGTGCCCGGCCTCATCGAGGGCACTCCGGCACCCGTCGCGCTGAGTCCCCTCGTGCTCGCGGTACCCGATGAGCTACAGCACGCACTCGAACAGGCCAAGATCACTTGGGCGGATCTGCCCCGGCTGCAACAGGGTTCGCTCGACGATCTCGGGCTGTCGGGCTGGGGTGGACTGCGGATGGCACTGCCCTCCGGTGACGCGACCCTCGCCGCGGCGGCCGCGGTCGGCTCGGCGGTGTCGGGTACCGATCCGCTCAGTGACGGGGCCGCACAGTCCGGTCAGGTCGTCGCCGCGATATCCGGGCTCGCCGCCAAGGCTCCGCAGGCGGCCGATACCGCGGCCGCGCTGGCCGGTCTCGGTGGTGCGAATTCGACCGTCCATGCGGTTGCCGCTACTGAACAGCAATTGAAGGCGCTCGGTGGCACTTCCACATTCCGGCCCGCGGGAACCGCACCGGTCGCCGATCATCCGGCCGCGCTGATGTCGGGAGCCTGGGTGGACAAGACGCAGAATCTGATCGCGTCGATATTCGCCGACTACCTGCGTGCGCCCCAACAGTCCGCGGCCTTCACCGCCGCGGGATTCGCCGCGGCCCCGGCGGCCGCCACACCCGCGCCGTCACGGACCGCACTGGACAAGGTGCGTGCCACGCTCGCCAATCCTGTGCTGGGAGTGCAGGCCACGGTACTGCTCGATGTCTCGTCCTCGATGGGCACTACCGATGGATCCACTACCCGGCTCTCGAATGTCCTCGGCGCCCTACGCTCCACGGTGAATGTGATGCCACCGGACTTCGGACTCGGCGTCTGGACCTTCGGCAAGAATCTGGACGGGACCAAGCCGTACAAGATCCAAACTCCCACCGCGGCCTTGAGCAACGAGCAGCGCACCACACTCGATACGGCGCTGGATACGGTGCAGCCCGCCGATTCTCGCCCGGACCAGGCCTACCCGGCACTACTGGCCGCCTACCGCGCCGCAGTCCAGGGATATACCGCCGGACGCACCAATTCGATCCTGCTGATCACCGATGGCCCCGACGACGACTCCACCCTTACCGGAGCCAAGCTGCTCACCGACCTGACCGCCGCCACCGACCCCGCCCACCCGGTCCGTATCGATGTGATCGTCATCAACGGCAATGGCACCGAAACCCTGCAAACCGCCGCCCAGCACACCGGAGGCACCTACACTCGCCTCTCGACCTCGGACGACATCAGCTTCGGAACCGCGGTGGTACATGCGCTGACGACGCCGTGAGGGCTGCGGTGAGTCCTGTTGTCCCGTACGGACTTCTCCGACGCGGCGGCCGGCACACACGGAATCCCTTGCCGCCCCGACGGTGAACCGCGGCAGGCAGACTCCAGGGGTCGGCACTCGCACCAATGCGCCGGATTCCATTGCCACCCAGATGGCGCCATCGGGACCCACGGTAAGTCCGTGCGGCTCAGCACCGGGGAGTTCGTATTCGGTGATCTCACCGGTCGTGGTGATTCGCCCGAGGCGGTTGGCCGCCCATTCCGTAAACCACAGGGCGCCATCGGGTCCGGTGGTGATGGCGTGCGGGCGAGCGGCGCGGTCCGGAAGCGGGTATTCGTTGATCTTGCCATCGGTGGTGATGCGGCCGATCTGGCCCGCGGCGATCTCCACGAACCAGAGGGCACCGTCCGGGCCAGCCGTAATGCCAACGGGCATGGCGGCTTCGGTGGGCAGCCGGTGGACGCTCAGCGTGCCCGCGGTGGTGATCCGGCCGATGGCGTTGCCCTGGTTCAGGGTGAACCACAGGGCCGCGTCCGAGCCGGATGTGATCATGGAGGGCATGCCTTCGACCGGGAAGGTCGTCACCTCGCCGCTCAGGTCGCGGCGGGCGATCCGGTTCGCCTGCAGTTCGGTGTACCACATCGCGCCATCAGGGCCGGTGGTGATGCCGTACGGCGAATCCGCTCGGAAAACAACGATTTCACCGCTCGACGTGACCCGCCCGATCCGATTCCCGCGAAACTCGGTGAACCACAGGGCATCATCCGGCCCCGTGACGATGACGGTCGGCTGTCCATCGGCCGGATCGAGCTGGATGGTCTCGACTTCGCCTGCGACACAACGCCCGATCGCGCCCCGCGATACCAGTGTGAACCACAGCGCACCGTCTTGGCCGGTCGTCAACCCGTAGGGCGCACCGGAAAGCTCAATCAATCTGTTCCACTCCGATCTGTATTCCGGCGAACCGGGCCCGCAGCGCCCGGTCGTGCGTCACGATCACCAGCGCACCGGTGTAATCACGCAGCGCGCCTTCCAATTCCTCGACCAATGTCAGCGACAAGTGGTTGGTCGGCTCGTCGAGCAGCAGCAGGTCGTAGTCCCCCACCAGCAGTTCGGCCAGCGCCAGCCTGCGCCGCTGCCCCTCCGACAGTGCGCCCACCACAGTATCGAGCGCGTCCCGGTGGAACAGTCCGGTCGACAGCAGCGCCTCTCGACCGTGCCCATAGGTCTCGGCCACCGTCGGCTCCGGATCGAAAACCACATTCTGGCGCAGATATCCGACGCGGCCACGCGCACTGTCGTAGATCTTGTCCAGCAGTGTCGACTTGCCAGCACCGTTCGGCCCATGGATGAGCACCCGATCCCGCGGCCCGAGCGTCAGCGCACCGATCCCGAACGATGCGGTCCGTCCGGTCCCGAATCTACCGCGAAACCGCAACGGCTCGGGCGGCCGCCGCACCGGATCATCCCGGAGCCTGCGCAACCGCTCCGCCGTCTGCCGAACCCGCGAAGCCACCGAACTCTGCACCCGACCGGCATTGCGGTCGTAGGCCATCTTGTTGTTGTCCTTCATCGCCCGCCCCACCGCCACCCGATGTGCCGTCGTATTCGCGAACTCCTCGAGTCGCGCGATCTCGTCCTGCCATTGGGCGTACGCCTGCTCCCAACGCGCCCGCGCCGCGGCCTTTTCGGCGAGGAAGCCGCTGTAACCGCCACCGAATCGGGTGATGCCGCCGTCCTCGACCTCAACGATCGCGGTCGCCATCCGGTCCAGGAACGTCCGGTCGTGCGAAACCACGACCACCGTCCCCGCATGCGTCCGCAGCCGCTCCTCCAGCCAGACCAGGGCCGCCGCATCGAGGTGATTGGTCGGCTCGTCCAGCAATAACACCTCGGGCGAGGCAGCGAGCAGACATGCCAGCCCGAGCGTCGGCCTCGTACCCACCCCGCGCCTCGAACGCCGTGAGCAATTCACCGTACTCGGCCATATCCTCGGCTTCCGCGGCCTCGTACATCCGCTGCTCGAGCTCACGCAACTCGGCCAGCGCCAGATCGATGGCCTCAGCAACAGTGCGGCCGGGCACCGTCTGCGCCAGATGTCCGATGCCGCCCGCCGCACGCACGGCGCGCTCGCCGTCATCGAAACTCTCGATGCCTGCCAGGATCCGCAGCAAAGTCGACTTGCCAGAACCGTTTTCGCCAACGATGCCCGCCCGCTCGCCGGGCCGGATGGACAGCGTGACGCACTCGAGGACGACTCGTTGTCCATGGGACTTCGATACGCCGCGCAGAGTCAGTTGGGTGGTCAGATGGCTCTCCAATCGCTACATGTGTAGCTTTAAGTTAACAAACCCCTCCAACTAATGCAACAGGAGTTGTCTTTGGAGACGCAGAAACGCCCCGGCGGCCGGAGCGCCCGCGTCCGCGACGCAGTGCGCCAGGCCACCCTGGCCGAGCTCACCCTGCGCGGTTATCCGGGCCTGACCGTCGATAACGTCGCCCAGCGCTCTGGTGTGCACAAGACCACCGTGTACCGCCGCTGGGGCAGCCCCGAGGGACTCATCGTCGACGCCCTCGAACTCGCGGAGAACGAGCCGTGGCCGATTCCCGATAGCGGCTCACTCGACGACGATCTGCGCGCCATCACCGACCTGGTGCGCACCGGATTCGCCGACCCCGACGCCGGACCGGTCGCGAGTGCGTTTATCGCTGCGGCAGTGCAGAATTCCACGGCGGCCGAAGCCCTCCGGCACTTCTACGCGGTCCGGCACACCCAGTCCGCCGAGGTCGTTCGCCGCGCGATCGCCCGCGGCTACCTCCCCGACACCATCGACGCGGAGGAGGTAATTCGCTTCGCCGTGGCGCCGATCTACTACCGCCTGTTCATCACTCACGAACCGGTGACCACGCAAGACACCCTCCGCGCGGCCGATGCCGCACTGGCGGCTGCGCGCGCGGGCGCGATCTGAGGGCCGATCGGGGCACAGCGGAGCACCGCGCAGTGCAATGATGACCCGGTGACTTCCTGGCTTCCGCTTCTCAGCTCGCTCATCGTCGCCGCCGCGGCGCTCATCGGCGTCCTGATCAACAACCGGACGAACCGCAACGCGATCACCGCAGCCGACGAGCGCAACCGGACCACACTTGATGCGGCACAGCGCAATATCGAGACAACCCACACCGCCGCACAACACAACATCGACAACGCCAATGCCGCCGCAGAACGCCGCGAACAGGATAAATGGCGACGCGAATCGATCCTGACCGCGATCTCCTCGGTACTGCTCGCCGCCGCCGACGTCCGCCAAACCCTGTGGGAGACCCTCGATTGGAAGGCCGAATCCGTCGAGGAGGTGGACACTTTCGGCAAGGAAGTACAGCAGAGCATCTCCGCATGCAACGGCTACATCACCCGACTGCGCGTACTGTCGAACCCCAAAATCCCACATCGCTGTGAAGATCTCCTCCGCACCCTCACCGCAGCCCAGAGCATCACCGTGCAGCGCCTCAAGGTCGAACTCGACGAGGAGGCAACCATGGACGATGTCAACGCCATCCGCGCACTGTGGCACAAGGCAATTGCCAACACCGTCCAAGACGAACGGGCCGTCATCGATGCAACCCGCGCGGAACTAGGAATCGAAGCCCTCAGCGAAATCCCGGAACTCGAACCCGAGGCCGCACCGGACCCGGCGTAAACCCCGCGTGGGGCGGCTCGGATTCCGGTCGAAATACCACGACGGCCGCGCAGATCCGGCAAACCCGCTGCCCCACAGCAACATCACACACCCAACCCCCGCACCCGACCATCAGCCCCTCGGCTGCAGGTCGAAAACGAGGATGCCGTCCTCGCGAAGATGACCGCCACATGGCCACGCCCAGCGCAGCGCCGCAGCGATCCGAACTTTACCGAGCTGGGTCGCCTCGGCGTAAGCGCGGTTCGCATGCACTACGACGCTCGCGAGCATGATCCGAACTCGTCCCAGCCCGCAGCCGCCCCTCGAGACCCCCGAACACCACTGCGTCGTGTCCCCGCGCTGCGCGGTCAAGGGCTTCATTGACATGTCGTGAGAACATCCCGGCTCGCGAATGTCAGACCTGGTCAGACCGCGTATTCGAGCAGTCCAGAAGCGACCGCCTATAGACAGCTGCTATCGGTAAGTATAAACTTACGGTTCGTGAAGGCTTACCGAAATGCCGCGTTGGACGCGCTGGGGGATCCGACGCGGCGGGCGATCTTCGAACGGCTCGGGAAGGGGCCGTGTGCGGTTGGCGAGTTGGCCGATGAGCTGCCGGTCAGTCGGCCCGCGGTTTCCCAGCATCTGAAGGTGCTGAAGGAGGCGGGGCTGGTGGTCGACCAGGCGATGGGGACCAGGCGGGTGTATCGGCTGAACCCACCGGGAATCGATGGGCTTCGGGTGTACTTCACGCAGTTCTGGTCGACGGCGATGTCGGCCTTTCAGGACGAGGTGAACAGGCAGGCAGCCGACGCCTCGAGAAAGGACAAGCCATGACACAGCAGTTGAGCGATAAGGAAGTTCGGGTCGAGCTCGGCGTCGATGCGCCGATCGATAAGGCCTACGACGTGTTCACCATTGGGATCGATAGCTGGTGGCCGCGTGCGCACCACATCGGCAAAGGTGAACTGGCGCAGGAGGTTATCGAACCACGGGAGGGCGGGCGCTGCTTCGGCAGAGAGGCCGACGGCACCGAATGTCCTTGGGGCACGGTACTCGTCTGGGATCCGCCGCGGCATTTCGCATTCTCTTGGGAGATCGGCCTGGACTGGCAGCACGAGACGAATCCGGACCGCGCCAGCCGCGTCGATGTCACATTCGATGCGGTGACGCCCGAGCGCACCGCGGTCACCCTGGTGCACTCCGGCTTCGAGAACCACGGCGCGGGTTGGGAATCCATGCGAGACAGCGTGCAAAGCGAGGGCGGCTGGCCCGATCTGATCAACATTTACGGCAAAGCGGTTGCCGCACAATAGATGCGGTTACCGAGCCGCACCTGCAACGGGGTCGAGGTGCGGCTCGGCAGCCGTCAGTACGCGTCCAGCGGCGGGCAGGAGCAGACCAGATTGCGGTCACCGTAGGCGCCATCGATGCGACGCACCGCTGGCCACACCTTGCCGCGCGACGGATCAATACCGTGCGGATATACCGCGATCTCCCGACTGTACGGGTGGTCCCACTCCCCGACCAGACAGGCCGCGGTATGCGGCGCACCCCGCAGCGGATTGTCATCCACCGGCCACACTCCCGCGGCGACCTGGTCGATCTCGGCCCGGATCGCGATCATCGCGCGAATGAATTCGTCCAGCTCCGCGAGGTTTTCACTTTCGGTGGGCTCCACCATCAGCGTGCCAGCGACCGGGAAGCTCATGGTCGGCGCGTGGAATCCATAGTCCGCCAACCGCTTTGCCACATCATCCACGGTGACACCGGTCCGCTTGGTGATATCACGCAGGTCGAGAATGCACTCGTGCGCGACCATCGAGTTCTCGCCGGTATAGAGCACCGGGAAGTACTCGTTCAAGCGGCGCGCGATGTAATTGGCCGACGCGATGGCGGTCAACGTCGCCGTGCGTAGACCATCCGCGCCCATCATCCGGATGTAGGCCCAGGTGATCGGCAGAATCGAGGCCGAACCGTAGCGGGCCGCCGACACCGCGTGCGAAGCCGACTCCAGCGGATCGCCCGGCAGGTACTTCGCCAGATGCGAACGCACCGCGACCGGGCCGACACCGGGACCGCCGCCGCCGTGCGGAATGCAGAAGGTCTTGTGCAGATTCAGATGGCTGACATCACCACCGAAGCGACCGGGACGGGCAAGGCCGACCAGCGCGTTCAGGTTCGCCCCGTCGACGTATACCTGGCCACCGGCGTCGTGCACCAGCGCGCACAGCTCGGCGACCTCGTGCTCGTAGACACCGTGCGTCGACGGGTAGGTGATCATGATGCAGGCCAGCCGCTCGGCGTGATCGGCGATCTTGGCGCGCAGATCGTCCAGATCGACGTCGCCGTTCGCGCGGCACTTCACGACCTCCACCCGCATGCCGACCATGGTCGCCGAGGCCGCATTGGTGCCGTGCGCGCTGGAGGGAATCAGGCAGGTATCGCGGTGCGCGTCACCACGATCGAGGTGGTAGCGCCGGATCGCCAGCAGTCCGGCGTATTCGCCCTGGCTGCCCGCATTCGGCTGCAGGCTCACCGAGTCGTAGCCGGTGATCGCGGACAGCCAGTTCTCCAGATCGGTGATCACCTTCAGCAGACCGGGCGCATCCTCGACCGGCGCGTACGGATGCACGCGGGCGAAGCCGGGCCAGGTGATTGCCTCCATTTCCGCGGTCGCATTGAGCTTCATGGTGCAGGAACCGAGCGGAATCATGCTGCGGTCCAGCGCGATATCCTTATCGGAGAGCCGCCGCAGGTAGCGCAGCATCGCGGTTTCGGTGTGGTAGCTGGTGAATGCCGGGTGGGTGAGAAAGTCCGAGGTACGGGTTTCGACGGAGACCGCCGCCGCGGGACCGCTCGCCTCGGAAGTCAGTGCGGTGCCGAAGGATTCGAGCACGGCGGCGACATGGGTCTCGGTGGTCGCCTCATCACAGGCGACACCGACGTGGTCTGCGTCGACCAACCGCAGGTTGATACCGCTCGACTTCGCCTTCGCCACTACGGCTTCCGCGCCACCGGGCACCCGCACCAGCAGCGTATCGAAGTAATTGTCGTGCACCACGGCACCATCGAGTCCGGTCGCAATGGCCGCCGCCCGCCGATGCACGCGCCGAGCGATCTCGCGTAGTCCATCGGGTCCGTGATAGCTCGCGTACATCGCGGCCACAATCGCCAGCAGCACCTGCGCGGTGCAAATATTAGAGGTCGCCTTCTCCCGGCGAATATGCTGCTCGCGGGTCTGCAGTGCGAGTCGATACGCCTGATGGCCATCGGCATCCACCGACACCCCGACGAGTCGACCCGGCAGCTGACGCGCATGCGCGGCGTGCACCGATAGATATCCGGCGTGCGGACCGCCGAACCCCATCGGCACACCGAAACGCTGTGTGGTGCCGAAACATACGTCCGCGCCCTGCTCCCCCGGCGGCGTGATCAGCGTCAACGCGAGCAGATCCGCGCCGACCGCGACCAACGCGCCCCGCTCGTGCGCCGCCTCGATCACCGGCCGCCAGTCCACGATCCGACCCGAAGCGCCCGGAACCTGAACCAGCACACCGAAGTACTCGCCATCAGGCAGTTCACCGCCCGACAGATCCGCCTCGACGATCTCGATTCCCAGCGGTTCGGCGCGAGTGTGCAGCACGGTCTTGGTCTGTGGGAACAGATCATCGGAGATCAGCAGGCGCGCGGAGGTGGACTTGCCAGCCCGACGCAGCAGCGTCATCGCCTCGGCGGCGGCGGTGGCCTCGTCCAGCATGGACGCATTGGCCACCTCCATCCCGGTCAGATCCGAGACCATGGTCTGGAAGTTGAGCAGTGCCTCGAGCCGCCCCTGGCTGATCTCGGGCTGGTACGGGGTATAGGCCGTGTACCAGGCGGGATTCTCCAGCAGGCTGCGCACCAGCACCGGCGGAGTCAACGTGTCGTAGTAGCCGAGCCCGATCATCGAGGTGGCGACGGTATTCGAATGCGCGAGCGCGGCCAGTTCGTCGAGCACCTCGTGCTCGGTCGCGGCGGGCGGCAGCACCTCGAGTCCGGAGCCGTCCAGAATGCTCGCGGGTAGTGCCGCGGTGGCGAGCTCGGCCAGCGAGCCGACGCCGACGACGTCCAGGATCCGGGCGAGTTCATCCCGGTCGGGTCCGATATGGCGGTCGGCGAATGATCGAGTCACGACAAGCTCCCAAGGTCGGGCGGGTCGACCAACGGCGGTCGACGGATACCGGCCTCCCCCTCTGTCGTGGAGCCTGAGAGATTCGGATGCCGCGACGCAGGTGCCGAGACCCCTTTCCCCATGGGCGGGCAACCGCCGCGTTGTGCGGAGTTGCCACTTTCCAGAGACGTCGAAGCCCGTACGGTCCCTTTTGCCTGAGAGATTGACGGGGAGGTGCTGCTCCTTCGGCGCCCGAACTCTTGTGAAGTCCGGAACTCTCCCGCACGGCGGCGACGCACCGTCAGTTTATGCCGCGCGCGCAACGAATGACGCCACCGGACCCCGGATGGGCGTGTAGCGCTCATCACTTCGGCCGGACAGTCGAGTGCCCGCCGCCGCAGCGACAGGCACTCGACAAATCGATCCCTAGCCGGTCTTCTGGTTCATCCGAGCCTTACGACGGAAGGAAAGCTCATCCTCCGGCCGCTCGCTCGCGCTGCCGCTCACGGCCCGCTCGGCCGGGAAGTTGGCGATGGCTCCGGTCAATTCCCGCATGGCGCCGCTGACCGCGATTCCGAAGACGCCCTGCCCACCCTGCAGTAAATCGACTACCTCCTCGGGCGAGGTGCACTCGTACACCGAGGTCCCATCGGAGAACAACGTAATGCCCGCTAGATCCTGCACGCCGCGACTGCGTAGATGGTCGACGGCGATGCGAATGTTCTGCAACGAGATGCCCGCGTCCAATAGTCGCTTCACGATCTTCAAGACGAGAATGTCCTTGAACGAATACAGGCGCTGGCTGCCCGAACCCGCAGCCCCACGGATGGACGGAACGACCAATCCGGTGCGCGCCCAGTAATCGAGCTGCCGGTAGGTGATCCCGGCCACCTGGCACGCGCTCGGTACGCGGTAGCCCACCAAATCGTCGGGGACCGAATCATCCGGGAACAGGCCTGGCTGTACCACATCCTGCGATTGCTCTGCCACTGACCACTCCCTTGCTTCGCCGACGCCTAGCCTCATCGATGACCCGGCTCCGTCACGACCAACGACCGGCCGTAACGGACGTGGCCCAACTATCGAGATTACTCCCTGTGATTCTCCCGGGAGCGGCATCGTCGGACCAAACGCGACGCGCGGTAGAAGTCTCGACCTCTACTTCACCTCTAGAAGAAAGAGCTCGACCAACCCACCGCCCTGGCGCAGCGGCTCAGCTGTCGGTGGCCTTGAAGTCGTCCGGCGAAACGGATTCGAGGAACTCCTTGAACTTCTCCACCTCGTCCTCGCGCTCGTCCGGCATAACCAGCCCGGCCTCTTCGAGCACCGGTTCCTCGGCATAGATAGGGCAACCCACCCGCAAGGCGATCGCTATCGAATCCGACGGCCGGGCCGAGATCCGCAGATCGTTGTCGAAGACCAGATCCGCGTAGAAGGTGCCCTCCTGCAGATCGACGATCCGCACTTCCTTGAGAGTGTGCCCGAGGTCGGCGATCAGGATCTTGATCAGATCGTGGGTCAGTGGACGGATCGGGGTCACCCCCTCTTGTTCGAGCACGATCGCGGTCGCCTCGGCCTGCCCGATCCAGATCGGCAGATACCGGTCTCCGGACACCTCACGGAGCAACAGCACGGGCTGGTTCTGTGGCTGCTCGACACGAATGCCGATAACGCGCATCTCACTCATCGCACTGCCTCCCAATGACTCGCCGGCCGCCCGGCATGACCGCTGCAGGGCTCGCCGTACCACGAGTCTAAGCGAACCGCGAGGCGTCAAGCATTCCGTGTGCACAGCCGAAATCGGCGTGTTGCCCCTCTGGAACGCAAAGCGAAACCCGCTAGAAGTCTCAGCTGCCGAGCGAAGACCGCACCGAAGCCTTCACCAGGCAGGTGTGCAGCGTCAGCGACAGCGCCGCGAGTTCGCGCACCGTCTCCTCCGCGCGGGCCCGCGCACCGGCGTCGCGGCTCTTGGCGATCGGGGCCGCAATCTGCGCCACCAGCGCGGCCTCACGATCCGCGGCCAGCTTGAAGGCGCGCAAATGCCGTGCCTCCAGCCCGAATTCGGCCATCGCCTTGGCGGTCTTGGCCAGCGTCACCGCGTCCGCATCGAAAAATCCCGCGGCGCCCGGCGTGATCAGATTGGCCCGAACCAGGTCGGTAAGGAATTTCTCGTCGATCTCGGCCTGGGCGAGCAGATCCGCGCGGGTGAGTCGGATTTCGTGATCGAATCGCAGCTCGTCGGGCGAGATCTCACCGGGTACGACACCGAGTTTGCGCGGCGCCGCGGTCCGGGGCGCGGTATGCGCCGAAGGCGTTGCGGTGGGCGCGGAGTCGGGCAATGAATGCCCGGCCTCCGGCGCACCGCTGCGGCCGGAGTGCGCCCGGGCGCGGGCTTCCCGCACACCGAGCGTCGCCGCACCGCTGTCGATCGCTTCGAGCTGTTCCTTGATCACCTTCAAAGGTAGGTACTGATCGCGCTGTGCGGTCAGAACGAATCTGAGCCGTTCACAGTCCGCGATCGAGAACCTGCGATAACCCGACGGTGTGCGCTCGGGTCTGATCAGCCCCTCGGCCTCGAGGAAGCGAATCTTCGAAATAGTGATGTCCGGAAAGTCCGGTCGCAGCAGGTCCAGCACGGAGCCGATCGACATGCCTCCGCGAGCCCACTGCGCCGCGCCCGTCATAGCACCGAGTCTTTCATGACACAGCGTTCTTCCCTGTCAACACCGTCGACACGCATGATCCGTGCCGCAGGAGTCACAGGCTGCCCGCACCCGCCGATGGCTCGTTCACCTGGGCCCGTGGTCCGGTGAGGAACACGAGGCGGAACTTGCCGATCTGTACCTCGTCACCGTTCTGCAGCTCCGAGGAGTCCACCGGCTCCCGGTTGACGTAGGTGCCGTTGAGGCTGCCCACATCGACCACCTGGAAGGAATCGTCGTCCTGCCGGAACTCGGCGTGCCGACGGCTGACGGTGACGTCGTCCAGGAAGATGTCACTATCGGGATGGCGCCCCGCCGACGTGGTCGGCTGATCGAGCAGGAACCGCGAGCCCGCGTTCGGGCCTCGCTTGACGACCAAGAGGGCTGCACCGACGGGCAGACCCTCGACCCCTTGGACCGGCTGTTCGCCGGTCACCTCAGCGGAGCGCGACGCGTCGACCTCGTTCAGGAAATCCGCGCGGAAGACCGACGTCGTCTCGGCCGCGGTCTCCCCGTAACCCGGGTCTTTGTTCTCGCTCACCGTTTCTCTCCTCCTCGAACCTGATTATCCATGCAAGCAGGTGCTGCCTTCACCGCCACGACCTGGGGATCCTGACGCTAGAACACCGGCCGCTAAGCACCGGCACATCTGTTGGCTTTGACCGTACCCTGCCAGGGCGTACCCGTGCAGGTAGAACCGGGAAGGCTTGGTCAGCCCCCGATAACTCCTTGATAACCCGCGGCATCCAGCAGTGCACCGAGTGCCGCATCCGTGCTGGCCTCGTCGCTCAATTCGAGCTCGAAGATCCATCCGTCGCCGTAGGGATCACTGTTCAACGTTTCCGGCGTCGACGTCAGATCCTCGTTCACCGCAACGACTTTCGCGGCGAGCGGGGCGTAGATGTCGGAGACGCTCTTGGTCGACTCCACCTCGGCGATGCTGTCCGCCGCGGCCACGTCCTTGTCCACATCGGGCAGCTGCACGAACACAACGTCACCGAGTTGAGACTGGGCGTAGTCGGTGATACCCACCCGAACCCGGGTCGGGCCGATCCGCTGCACCCATTCGTGTTCCTCGGTGTAGCGCAGATCCTCGGGGGTCTGGGTCACAGGCCGTCCTTTCCTCGATCGGCAGATCGTTGTCGAGCGACCTGCAGGCAGTCGCCACTGATCGTTTCGAGCGACCCGCAACAGGTCGCTACGGGTGTACAAGGCAACTCTAATCGCTACTCACTGCGGTGTGGCACAGCCGGTATCGCTCGCGCGACGGCGAAAGCCTTCCATAGATAGAGCACGCCGGTCCACACATACACCGCCGTGCCCCAGACCAGGAATGCCCCACCGAAGGCACGGCCGAAACCTGCCAGCGCCCAGTCCATCTGACCGGCCAGCAGCCACGGCAGCGCGGACATCAAACCGAAGGTGGCCGCTTTGCCCAGGTAGATGACCTCCGGCGGGTCGAGTTCGCGGCGTTTGTACACCGAAAGAGTCAGCGCGAGGATCGCGTCCCGACCGATCAGGATCACCGCGACCCACCAGGGCAGCAGCCCGCGGATGACAAAGGCGGCCAGCGTGGTCACCAGGAACAGCCGATCCACGAACGGGTCGAGCAGCGCGCCGAGCCGCGAGGACTGGTCGAGCAGCCGGGCCAGCTTGCCGTCCAGGAAGTCGGTGACGCCGCTGGCCACCAGCAATGCGAACGCCCAGCCGTCGGCCCGCACCACCAGCAGTAGCCACAGGAACAGTGGAACGCCGACCAGTCGCAGCACGCTCAGGACATTCGGGACGGTGAGGATGCGGTCGGCGAAGATACCGCCGACGGCCGGGTCGTCCGTATCGCCCGTGCCGGAGTCGGCGCGTCCGCCCGGTTCCGTCTTCCCCGATTCGGTTGTCACAGCCCCGTGCATACCGCACCGACCCCGGTTCACGCCATCCGGGCACGCCGGTTGCGGACAGTTTCGCGCACGGGCAGGCTGGTTTTTCGAGCGACCTGCAAGCAGTCGCCAACAGCGCATTACGCCACACCTCAGCCGGTGACAGAATGAGTGTGAAACCATCTCATCTGGTTGCGAACAGGCTGTCGCACGGTTCAGAGAGGGAAACCATGCCCGCATTCGACTACGACGTGGTAGTGATCGGCTCCGGATTCGGCGGCAGCGTGAGCGCGCTGCGCCTCACCGAGAAGGGCTACCGGGTCGGCGTACTGGAGGCGGGTCGCCGCTGGCCCGCCGAGGATATTCCGAAGACGAATTGGAATGTGCGCAAATCGATCTGGGCCCCGCGGCTCGGTCTGACCGGACCGCAGCGGATCAGCATCCTCGGCAAATGCGCGGTCTTCTCCGGCGCTGGCGTCGGCGGTGGTTCGCTCATCTACGGCAACACCCTCTACGAGCCGCTGCCGAACTTCTACACCGATAAGCAGTGGGCCCATATCACCGACTGGAAGGCCGAACTCGCGCCGTACTACGACCAGGCCCAACGCATGCTGGGGGTGGCGCCGAATCCGCGGATGACACCGGCCGATGAGGTGATCAAGGAGATCGCCGACGATCTGGGTGTCGGCAATACCTTCCACCCGACCAATGTCGGTGTGTTCTTCAACGAGGCCGATCCAGGCACCGAGGTCGATGACCCGTACTTCGGCGGCGCTGGCCCGCGGCGGCGCGGCTGCGTGCACTGCGCGCAATGTTTCACCGGCTGCCCGAACAATGCCAAGAACACCACCACGACGAATTACCTCTACCTGGCCGAAAAGGCCGGGGCCGAAGTGCATCCGCTGACCACCGCGACCGCGGTGCGTCCGCTGTCCGGTGGCGGCTACGCGGTCGAGACCGAGCGCTCGGATCGCTGGATCCGCAAGCAGCGCAAGACCTTTACCGCCGAGCAGGTGGTATTCGCCGGTGCCGCGCTCGGCACCCAGAAGCTGCTGCACAAGATGCGCGATGAGGCCGTGCTGCCCAACCTGTCGCCGCGCCTGGGTGAGCTCACCCGCAGCAACTCCGAGGCGATTCTCAATGTGGTGAGCCGCTCACGCCGCGATTTCGCCGAGGGCATCGCGATCACCTCCTCCATCCATCCGGAGGCCGATACCCATATCGAGGTATGCCATTACGGCAAGGGGCAGAACGCACTGTTCCCGATGTCGGTGCCGATCGCGGACGGCGGCGCATTCCGATTCCTGCGTTTCCTGCTGGCGATCGTGTTGCATCCGCTGGTATTCCTGCGCAGCCTCAATGCCCGCCACGCCTCGGAGAAGTCGGTGATCCTGCTGGTCATGCAGTCGCTGGACAATTCGCTGACCTCCTACCGCAGGCGCGGGAAGTTGAAGACCGAACAGGGCACCGGCGAACCGAATCCGACCTGGATTCCGCTGGCCCACGATATCGGCCGCCGATTCGGCGCCAAGGTCAACGGCGATACCCACGGCCTGATCATGGATGTACTGAACATCCCGGCCACCGCGCATTACATCGGTGGCTGCGTGATCGGCGCGGGTCCCGAGGCCGGTGTCGTCGACCCGTATCAGCGGGTATTCGGGCACCCGGGGCTGCATATTGCCGACGGTTCCGCGGTCACGGCGAACCTCGGGGTCAATCCGTCGCTGACCATCACCGCACAGGCCGAGCGCGCGATGGCGTTCTGGCCCAATAAGAACGACGCCGATCCGCGTCCGGAACTCGGTTCGCAGTACCGGCGGATCTCCCCCGTCGCGCCGAAACATCCCGCGGTGCCAGCGGCCGCACCCGGTGCGTTGCGGTTGCCGATCACGCCCGCTGATCCGGTCGTCCCCGCGACCTGACCGAGCTGACGCGCGCGGAGCGAGTCTTACGAGGGCCCGTCTCGCGTCCACGCGAAGGCGCGGCCATCAACCCGGCCGAGTGGGCGAAGCGCATGCGCCACAGGCGCGAGTCTCGGTCGCTCGGACGCGAGGCTCACCCGTCGCCCGACCAGCCCCCCTCATCGAATCGCTACGCGATGCTGGATATTCGGGGCCGCGAACACGCCGCGCCGCAGGTGCGGCAAAATGTCACAGTGTTGGACGGTGGTATCAATCTTCGCTCGTACGTCCCTGCCGAGGAGGTGCGCGCCCGCGGTCGTGCACTGCGGCAGCGGGTTCCGGTCACCGCGCGGGACCGGGCGGCCACCGGATCCGGGCGGCCGGATGTGCTGGAATTCCTCGCGGCCAGCAATGCCGGCCGGTTGCCGCATCTGGTGCCGCTGCGGATCGGCCGGATGATCGCCTCGCCGTTCACCTTCTATCGCGGCGCGGCCGGTCTGATGGCCGCCGATCTCGCGGGCAGTCCGGACAGCGGTCTGTCCGCACAGCTCTGTGGTGACGCACACGCCGCAAATTTCGGCCTGTACGGCACGCCGCGCGGCGAAATCGTCATGGACATCAATGATTTCGACGAAACCATTGTCGGCCCATGGGAATGGGATCTGGAGCGGCTGGCCGCCAGCCTGGTCCTGGCGGGCCGCGAAGGTGGTGCAGCGGAAGACGATTGCGTGCGAGCCGCCCGTGATGCCGCGCGGTCGTATCGGCTCACCATCGATCATCTCGCCGACCAACCGTTCATGGAATCCTGGAGTGCGCTGCCGGATGAGTCGATCCTGAGCCGGGCCAGGGCCGATGATCTGCTCGACGACTTCAAGAAGGCCGCGAAGAAGGCGCGCAAGAACACCAGCGCCAAGGTGGTCGAGAAGTGGACCGAACATCTCGAGGATCACCAGACCGGGATCAGCAGGCACCGATTCGTTAGTGACCCACCGATTCTCACACCCGTCGACGATAAGATCGCCGAGGAGATCATCGACGGCCTCGAACGCTACGGCGACACCCTGCGCGAGTCCCGGCGCAATCTGCTGGCCCGATTCGCGGTGTCCGATATCGCCTTTCGCATCGTCGGCACCGGCAGCGTCGGCCTGCACAGCTATGTCGCGCTGCTGCACGGCAACGACGGTGAAGCGCTGGTGCTGCAGCTCAAGCAGGCCGATCCCTCCGCCTTGCGACCGTTCCTGCCGGTATCGGCGCCGCGGCACGAGGGGGAACGAATTGTGCAGGGCGCCAGACTGGTTCAGTCCGAGACCGATATCCTGCTGGGGTGGACCACATTGCGCTTGGTAACCGGTGAACTGCCGTTCACGGTGCGACAATTCCGCAATATGAAGGGCAGTATCGACCCGACGGAGCTGTCATCGGAGGATCTCGACGATTACGGCAGGCTGGCCGGTGCGCTGCTGGCCCGCGCGCATTCGCGCTCCCTCGATCCGCGGCTGCTCGCCGGGTACCTCGACGGCGACGCGGCTTTCGAGGACGCCATTGCGCGCTTCGCCATCCGCTATGCCGATCGGACCGAGTCCGATCACGCCGCATTGGTCGAGGCGGTGCGGGCTGGAAAGATCGCAGTGGAACATCCGCAGTGACACGCCGCATCTGGTCACAGGCGCGGCGAACCGGGCCATGTTGTCCGTATCCTTGCCACCATCGAGTGACGACGTGAAGGGCGGTCGCGAATGCTCGTGCGAGTACAGAACCCGGCAGGCACCAATGCCGAGCGGGCGCTGATCGACTGGCTGCGCACCTGGAAGGATCCGGCCAGCCCGCACGGGGTCGCCACGGTCAATTGCAGTCTGTTCCACAATGATCGGCTGCACCAGTTCGACGCCGTGGTCTGGACCCCGACCAGTTGTGTGGTGATCGAGGCCGAGGCACTGGTGGCACGCCAGGACGGGGTGCTGGAGGTGCCGCTCAGCGGCCCGTGGACGATCTCCGGCCAGCCCATCGCCATCGAGGCCCGCGATCGCCGCACCCCGCTGGACAAATCGCGCGAACACACACTCGCGCTGCAGAACTGGCTGGCCGCGCGTGGTCTCGGCCAGCGCGCGGTGCACGGTGTCGCGCTGATCGTTCCGCTGCGCGGCGCCGAGCTTTCGGTGAAGCAGGAGTGGAGCGATCCGAGTTTCGACGTGATCCTCGGCACCGAACCCGATCGGCTGCGACACTATTTCGAGACGCTGGCCGACTCCGAGAAGAACATCCACCTGTGGACCGCCAACGATGTCGCGGTGGCCTTCCGCAGCCTCGGCATCCTGCCCTATCTGCCCGCCCCACAGGATCTGATCAACGAGGGTTTCCTCGGCCCGATCGATATCTCCCTCTGGCACGGCGGTCCGCAACAGGCCCAGGCAGAGGCGTATGCCGCGGAACTCGCGGAGGCCGAGAAGAATGCCGACTCACCGGCCATCGTCATCGAGGCGCCCTGGTACAGCCCGTGGAAGCTGTATCCGCGGCAGGCGGGCGATATGGACCTCGGACGCGCGTTCATGCGCATCGCCCTGGTGGCGGGCATGCTCGTTGCTTTCGCATGGGTGATCTGGTTCGTGATCACCGCGGTATTGACTTACGGGCCGGGGTGAGTCCGCGCCGGTCGCATCCCGGAGAGTATCGAACTGGCCGCCGCGGTGCAGCGGACCATGGACGCGGAGGTCGCCGGATCGGACCGGGCCAAGGCA
Source organism: Nocardia sp. NPDC004604 (assembly GCF_040609795.1). Taxonomy (NCBI): domain Bacteria; kingdom Bacillati; phylum Actinomycetota; class Actinomycetes; order Mycobacteriales; family Nocardiaceae; genus Nocardia; species Nocardia sp. NPDC004604. The sequence continues at coordinate 27,624 of NZ_JBEXLC010000038.1, read as the reverse complement.
CTGTCGGCGGCGGGTCCTGATCGCGTTCGATCCCTACGGAAACGATCGCGGGTGCGTCCGCGACCGGCGGCGTCGGTGCGCGGGTGCCCTATCGTCGAGCGGTGATCGTGGAGTGGAAGGTGGCCGGGTGGCTCGGCCGGGTCCGAGCGAACCTCGTCGCGCTGTGCGTGGTGTTCATCGGCATCGGCATCGCGGTTACGCTCCCGCTCACCTTTCCCCGCGATGGCGGCTCCACCGATCTCGATCGCGCGCTTGCCGAGCCGATCCATTCGGCGATGGACGACCGTCCCGGCATTTACCAGGCGCTGGTGATCCCGAGCAATGGCTACATTCTGATCCCGCTACTGCTCGCGGCCGCCGCCTGGTTCGGCAATCGGGGGCAGTGGCGGCGCGCCGCGGCGATGGTGGTACTTCCGGAGGTTGTAGTCGGGATCAACAGCTGGGTGCTCAAACCACTCTGGGATCGACCGCTGCACGACTATCTCGCGTATCCGAGCGGACATACGGTGCATCTGGTCGCGATCGCGACCACATTCGTGCTGCTGATCGACTCGATGCGAGCACGGGTGCGCACCGTCGTGATCGCCACCGTCGCGCTGCTCTGCGCGGCGGTCGGCATGATCGGACTCGGCTATCACCTGCCCACCGATATCCTCGGCGGAACAGCCGCAGCGATCGCACTGGTCACCGCGTGCTGGCGACCGGCCGACCGCCTGCTCGAGCCGACCGGACGGGTTCGCCCGGCCGCTCGCAGCCGCTCCCAGCGCTGATCGCGGTGTGCCGCACCGCTATATGGTCGTCCGGATGGTCGTCCGATCGAAGACGCTGGCATCATCGAGCAGCGCCGCCCGCAGCATGCTCTCCGGCACACCCAGGCTCTCGACCAGGGCGAGCGCGTCCGGGCGCAGCCGGTCGACGAGTTCATTGACGCCGCGGCGCACCGCCTTCGCGCGATCGACCGACATGAACCGGTGCATGATGAACCAGGCCTGGTTCTCCTCGAGCATCGAGTAGACGTAGAGGTCGCAGACGGTTTCGGCGAGTTCGCGCGCCGCCGGATCCGCGATGCCGGCAATGCCTTCGATGAACTCCTCGAGAATCAGCCGGTCGATATGCGCGGTGCCCGCGGCCAGGATGTGGTCCTGTGCGTTATTGAATGCCTCGAACGGGGTGGTGTCCTTGGCGCGGGCACGCAGCCGGTGCCCTGCGGTGCGAACCAGATAGTCCTCACGGTCGGCGAACAGCTGCAGCTGCACCGACCGGCGGGACAGGTCCCCGTCGTCGACGCTATCGTCGCCGCGGTCGCGCAGCGTCTGGATCAGTTGGCGCACACCGGACCGCTTGCGCACCACATCACCGGCCATTGTCGCGGCGAAGCGCACCCAGCCGAGCGCGTCCAGATCGCGGATCTCATCGGAATAGGCGGTCAGCAGTTCCTTGGCCACCAGCTGGGTCAGCACCACATTGTCGCCCTCGAAGGTGGTGAACACATCGGTATCGGCCTTGAGCGTGACCAGGCGGTTCTCGGTGAGATAGCCCGCGCCGCCGCAGGCTTCGCGGCATTCCTGGATGGCGCGGGTCGCGAATCTGGTCTGCGCCACCTTGAGTCCGGCGGCCCGCTTCTCCAGGGCGCGCTGCGCGCCGGGATCGAGATCCTGACCGGTCTGCACCAGATGCATCCGGCGGACCAGATCATTCTGAGCGAATGCGAGTGCATACGACCGGGCGATCAATGGCAGCAGCCGCCGCTGATGACTGCGGTAGTCCAGCAGCAGGGTCTCCTGACCGCTGTCCGGATCGGAGAACTGGCGACGCTTCAGCGCATACCGCGTCGCAATGCTCAACGCCACCCGCGCACCGGCCGCCGCCGCACCGCCGACGCTGACCCGCCCGCGCACCAAAGTGCCGAGCGTGGTGAAGAATCGGCGGCTCGGATTCTCGATATCGGAGCTGTAGGTGCCGTCCGGTGCGACATCGGCATAGCGGTTGAGCAGGTTCTCGCGCGGAATGCGGACCTGATCGAAGACGATGCGTCCGTTGTCGACGCCGAGCAGACCGCCCTTGAGGCCGTCGTCGTAGGTGGTCACGCCGGGCAGATCGGCGCCGTGCGCATCGCGGATCGGCACCAGGAAGCAGTGCACGCCCTGGCTCTTCCCCTGGGTGATCAGCTGCGCGAAAACCGCTGCCATCCTGGCATGTTCGGCCGCGCCGCCGATGTAGTCCTTGCGCGCCGACGGCGTCGGCGACTGCACGACGAACTCCTGGGTCGCCGGATCGTAGGTCGCAGTCGTCTCCAGATTCGCGACATCGCTGCCGTGTCCGGATTCGGTCATCGCGAAACAGCCGAGCAGATCCAGTGAGATCAGCCGCTCGACCACATCGCGATGCCGTTCGGTCCCGAGGTTTTCCACGGCGCCGCCGAATAACCCCCACTGCACTCCCGATTTCACCCACAGCGACAGGTCGGCATAGGCCAGCATCTCCAGCCCGACCACGCCCGCGCCCGGCTCCCCCGTACCTCCGTGCTCGCGCCGGAAACCGGCCTCCGCGTATCCCATCGTCGCGATGACCCGCATCTGCTCGAGCACCCGGGCTCGGGCCGCGCGGTAGTCGAGATAGGGGTCGCCGGAAAACCGGTCGTCGGCCAGCCGCACCCGGGCTTCGGCGCGCACCGCACGCCATGGGCCGTCGAGTGCATCGCGCAGGTGGTCCGATGTCGAGGGAATCTCGGTGTCAACCATGGGACCGACACTAGCGTTTCACCGACGTCCAGCGACCGGTTCACACCGAAGACATATCACCCCCAGTGACTGCGTCCAACGCTCTGACCAGCGGATTCGGTAGTCGCAAATATCGTGACACGACATCTTCGCCGAACTCTTGCCTTGCGGCTGAACGCGCGTTTAATATACTAAACATGTGTTCAACCAGAGAGCCGTACCGAAAGGATCCGCCGAACTAGGAGGCGCCACGTGACGTCGACCCCGAATTCGGATCTCACCACCGCCGCCCGCATACGCGATATTGCGATCGAGGTGTTCGGTGACAACGGATTCCAGATCGGAGTGCGTGCGATCGCCACAGCGGCCGGTGTCTCCCCTGGACTGGTCAACCATCACTTCGGCTCCAAGGACGGCCTGCGGGCCGCCTGCGACGAGCGGGTGCTGGAGTTGATCCGGGACCAGAAGTGGAAGACCGCCACCGAGACGAACGTCGCGAAAAGCATGCTCACCGCGATGTCCGAGATCGAGGCATACGGCCCGCTGGTCGCCTATATGGTGCGCAGCCTGCAGGCGGGTGGGCCGTTGGCCGAATCCCTACTCGAGCACATGATCTCGGATGCCGAGGAGTACATCCAGGCAGGCGTCGAGGCGGGCACCATCAAGCCGAGTCGCGATCCGGCCGCGCGCGCCAGATATCTGACGATGGTCAACGTCGGCGCGACCGTCCTGTACTTCACCCTGCTGCAACAACGCGGCGAAAAGATCGACTACCGCAAGCTCGTTCGCACCATGACCGAAGAGTTCATGATGCCCGCCGCGGAGCTCTACGCCCAGGGATTCCTGACCGACCCAACGATCTTGGACATACTCACCAAGGAGACCTGATGTCCGACATCATCGAAGTTCGCGATCTGCACAAGAACTTCGGCCACTTCGCTGCCCTCAATGGGCTCGATCTCGCGGTTAGCGATGGCGAAATCCATGGCTTCCTCGGCCCGAACGGCGCAGGGAAGTCGACCACCATCCGGATCCTGCTCGGGATCCTGCGCGCCAGCTCCGGCGAGGTCCGGCTGCTCGGGGGCGACCCGTGGACCGATGCGGTCGAGCTGCATCGCGAAATCGCTTATGTACCAGGAGATGTCACATTGTGGCCGTCACTGTCCGGTGGTGAGACCATCGACCTGCTCGCCAGGATGCGCGGGGAAATCAATCCGCAGCGCCGCACCGAACTCATCGAGCGCTTCGACCTGGATCCGCGCAAGAAGGCGCGCACCTACTCGAAGGGCAACCGACAGAAGGTCGCATTGATCTCCGCGCTCGCCTCCGATGTGCGTCTGCTGCTGCTCGACGAACCGACCTCGGGCCTGGATCCATTGATGGAGCAGGTCTTTCGCGAATGCGTCGAAGAGGCCAAACAGCGCGGCACCACGGTCCTGCTCTCCAGCCATATCCTCTCCGAGGTGGAGGTGCTGTGCGACCGGGTGACCATCATCCGGGCCGGGCGCACGGTGGAAAGCGGGTCGCTATCGGATATGCGGCATCTGTCGCGCACCTCCATCACCGCCGAATTGCTCGGCGACCCGGGCGACCTCAGCCGTGTCCCGGGTGTCGAGGACATCGAACGCGACGGTTCGACGCTGCGCTGCCAGGTCGACGGTGAACATCTCGGTGCGCTGATCCGGATCCTCGGCGATGTCGGAGTACGCAGCCTCACCAGTGCGCCGCCGACGCTGGAGGAGCTGTTCCTGCGGCACTACCACGTCGACGGCGCGACCTCCGAGCAGGCGAGCGCGACCATGCAGAAGGTGGGATCATGACAACCGCAACCGCGGGCGGCAGGCATTACGCCGCGCCCGCCGCGCGCGGGTCGGCCGACTTCGCCGGTACCACCCAGATGCTGCGACTGTTCCTGCGGCGCGACCGAATCGTATTGCCGCTGTGGGTATTTGCCTTCGGACTGCTGCCCGCCTTCTATGTCGGCAGCGCCAAGGCCGTCTACACCACGCAGGCCGACCTCGATCATGCGGCGAAGTCGGTCATGGAAAGCCCGGCCCTCGTTGCCATGTACGGGCCGGTCTTCAGCACCGACCTCGGCTCGGTCGGACTGTGGAAGGCCGGGCCGTTCTACGCGATGATCGCGATCGCGACGGTCCTCACCGTCATCCGGCACACCCGGGTCGAGGAGGAGACCGGTCGCGCGGAGTTGGTGGGCGCCACCAGCATCGGCCGCTACGCGGGATTGACCGCCGCCATGATCATGACGGCGACCGGCTGTCTGATCGTCGCCGTGCTGAGCGCCCTCGCGCTCTATGGCAGTGACCTGCCCGCCGCCGGTTCGCTGGCCTACGGTGCGACGCTCGGCGGTTCCGGTCTGGCCTGGGCCGGGGTCGCGGCCATCGCGGCACAGGTGAGCGTCGGCGCGCGGGTCGCGCGCGGGGTGGCGTTCGGGGCGCTCGGCGCGGCCTTCGCAGTGCGCGCGGTCGGCGATGCGGGAAATGGTGTGCTGTCGTGGTTTTCGCCGCTCGGCTGGTGCATCAATATGCGGCCGTATGCGGATGAGCGCTGGTGGATACTGATCCCACTGCTCACCGTCGCCATTGTGACCACCGCAGTCGCGTATATGCTTCTGCGGCAGCGTGATACGGGCTCGGGCCTGCTCGCCGAGCGGCCCGGCGCGCCGGTCGCGGCGCCCACGCTGTCCGGTCCATCGGGGCTGGCGTGGCGGCTGCAGCGCGGCTCGCTGCTGGCCTGGTCCATCGGCTTCCTGCTCTACGGATCGCTGATGGGCGGCGCCATCAACAGCGTCGGCGACATGCTCGAGAACAGTAAGCAGATCCGCGATGTGATCAACCGGATGGGCGGCACGGATGTGCTGCAGAATTCGTTCATCACCTTCGCCCTCAGCATGTTGGCCATCGCGGCATCGGCCTACTCCATCTCGGCCGTGCTGCGGCTGCACGAGGAGGAGTCGAGCCAGCGCGCCGAGGCCACCCTGGCCGGATCGGTGAGCCGAGTGCGCTACGCGCTCAGCCACATCGGCATCGCACTGGTCGGCCCCGTGGTACTGCTGCTCGTCGCGGGCGCGGCGGTCGGCATCATCTACGGGATATCGGACGGCAATCTCGCGGGCAAGCTCGGCGACTGCCTGGGCGCGGCGGCGGTTCAAGTGCCCGCCGTGTGGGTGCTCACGGGCATCGCCGTGACGATCTACGGTCTCGCGCCGCGCTACACTCCGGTCGCCTGGGGCGTACTCAGCACGATGATCGCCATCTTCGTCATCGGCTCCCTCGACGGACTGCCGCAGTGGGTCCGCGACCTGGTCCCCTTCGTCCATCCGCCGAAGCTCCCCGGTGCGCCCTTCGAGGCCACCCCGATCCTGTGGCTACTCGGGATCGCGGGCGCATTGCTCGCGGTCGGGATCGCGGCCTTCCGCCGCCGCGACCTGCGCTGACCGATAAAATACTGCCCCGTCACGAGTTACAGCTCGTGACGGGGCTGCTTTCTTGCTGCCGCGTGACCCGCCGGTGGTCAGACGACCGGTTATGTCGACGGGCGTTTCAAGAATGGGAACAACGGCATTCGATGGGTAACCTCTGCTGCTTATCGGAGCGAAACAAGCAGATGAGGCAATGTCGATATTCTCCCAACGCGTTATCCGACTGACCGCGGCGACCGCCGCAACGTTGCTCGGACTCGCCGTGGCCGCGTTACCCGCACAGGCACAGCAGGGTCCGCAATCACCGCAATATGCGCCAACCATGTTGATCCTGGATGCCTCCGGCTCCATGCAGCGACCGGATCCGGCGGGCACCATGATGGACGCAGCCAAGAATGCCGTGCGTTCGTTCGTCGGCACCGCACCCGCCGAATCCAAAGTGGGACTGACTGTTTACGGCACGAGTACCGGAAACAGCGAGGCGGAGAAGACATCCGGCTGCCGTGACGTGCAAGTCCTGCACAAACCCGAGACTCTCGACCGGACCGCATTGACCAGCGCGGTCGATGGGATCAAGGCCAGCGGCTGGACGCCCATGGGTACCGCACTGCGCCAAGCCGCCGACACCCTCCCGAAGTCCGGTCCGCGCTCCATCGTGTTGGTTTCCGATGGCGACGACACCTGCTCCCCACCAGATCCGTGCGAGGTGGCACGAGAATTGAAGCAGCAGGGCCTCGACCTCGTGGTGCACGCCATCGGGTTCGCGGTCGACGCCAAGGCTCGCGCCCAACTCACCTGCATGGCCCAGGCAACCGGCGGCACGTACAGCGACGCCGCCGACGGCCCCGCACTCGAGCGGACCCTGCCACGCGTGAGCTCCGCCGCACTGCGCAACTACAAGGCGGTCGGCACACCGATCACGGGCACCGGAAAATACGACACCGCTCCGGTGGCCACCCCTGGCCAGTATTTGGATACCCTCGGTCAGAAGGAAAAGCGTTACTGGGCAGTCGATGTCCCCGCCGGAGCGACCGCGTACTTCAGCGGCACCCTGTCCTTCCCGCGCCTGCCCAATATCTCCTCGACCGAGGATATGAACACGCTGCAGCTGCGGATCTACGGCGCCGACGGTCAGGATTGCAATGTCTTCGAATCCGAGCAGGCGACCAGTTCCAGCGACGGCGTCGCGCTCACGGTGGCCAAGGCGTTCGACGGCGCGACCAAGCAACCCACCGGCGGCAGCTCCGATAAGTGCAAGGGCGGCGGCCGCTACTACTTCCAGCTGACCTGGGACAGAGTCTCGGCCGGTGTGCCGGAACGACTTCCGATCGAGCTGCTGGTCGGTATCGAACCCGCGGTGACCGATGCCGGTCCGATCGCAGTCGCGCCGTTCACGGCTTTCACCGAGCCGAGCGGCACGGGCACCCCCGTCTCCGGCGGCCCGTCCTTCACAGCGGCCAGCACCCTGTCCGGCAGCGGCCGCTACACCGACACCATCCGGCAGGGTGAGTTCGTGTTCTATCGAGTGAAGCTGGATTGGGGCCAAGGGTTGGCGTATCGAGTCCACTACGGCGGCAACGGCCGACACGGCGTCGACAACATCTCCAATGTCCGCACCACCCTGTACAGCCCGATCCGCGAGGCGATCGACTCGGACTTCTCCTCCTACACCGGCAGCGACACCGTGCTGCCGACGAACGAGGCGATGGCCACCGTGCCGATTCGGTACAACAACCGCAAATCCGATGTGCTCGATACCCGCAACGAGGCGGTGGCGGGCTGGTACTACATCGCGGTGAAGCTCGGCTCGAGCTTCACTGACAAGGGCGACAACCAGCCGGTTTCAGTGCAGCTGGATCTCACCGTGACCGGCGCCACGGAAAGCGGCCCGACGTACGCGACCACCGTCGGCGATGGCGTTTTCGGCGAGAACTCCACCGCGTCGAAGACGCCGACGAGCCGCGACACCACTGCCGTAGCAACGGAATCGACTGCGTCCGAATCGAATTCGTCTACGGGCCGGATCGTGATCGCCCTGATCGGCGTCGCGGTCATCGGCGCTATCGGCGTGGTCATCGGACTCGTCGTCGCACGGCGGCGGCTGGGTTAGTGCGGCACGAAAGCCCGCTGACATCTCGATGTCAGCGGGCTTTCGACCGAGCGCTCAGTCTGCCGCTGCGATACCCAGCTTCCCAGCCAGGCGAGTCAAGTACGCGCGCACGTCATCGGCATCACGATCCGGCAGCCCGAAAACCGCCTCGGTAACACCCAATTCGGCCCATTGCGCGAGCTGCGCCGCATCATGGCGTCCGGCCAGTGCGATGATCTCCGGACTGCCCTCGCGCTCGTGCTCGCGCCAAACCCGGTGCAGCAGTTCGATCTTCTCGCCGAGCCCGTCCTCGGTGGGGGTGGTGAGCCAGCCGTCGGCGTTCTTGGCCAGCCAGGTGAACGACTGCTCGGTCCCGGCCGCGCCGAGGATCACCGGAATCCGTTTCTGCACCGGCTTGGGCCAGGACCAGCTCGGTCCGAAGTTCACGAACTGACCCGCGAAGCTGGCCTCCTCATCGGACCAGAGGGCGCGCATGGCATCGAGGTGTTCCCGCAGCACCGTCCTGCGCTTGTTCGCGGGGACCCCGTGATGCGCCATTTCGTCGGTGTTCCAACCGAATCCGACGCCGAGGCTGACCCGACCGCCGGACAGATGGTCCAGGGAGGCGAGGGTTTTGGCGAGGGTGATCGGATGGTGTTCGGCGGGCAGTGCGACCGCGGTGGACAGCGTAATCCGACTGGTGACGGCCGCAGCGGTGGCCAGCGCGACCCAGGGGTCCAGCGTGCGCAGATAGCGGTCATCGGGCAGGGTGGCATCCCCGGTGCGCGGATGCGCGGCCGCCCTGATCACCGGGATATGGGTGTGTTCGGGCACGTAGAACGCGTCGAATCCGGCCTGCTCGGCGGCCGCGGCCGCATCGGCGGGCGTTATGCCCCGGTCACTGGTGAACAACACAATTCCGTACCGCACCGTACTCGCTCCCATTCGCTCGCGACTGCTGCCCGGCCGCTCGAAGTATCAGCAAATTAGAACAAGTTCTATCACTTTTGCCAGCTCCGACCAAGTGTCCGGACAACCGTCTGGCAATCGAAGTGCTCCGCGACCACAGCTGATGCGACATCGGCACCGGATGACTACGGTCACGCACATGGGTCTGGAAACACTCTCAGAAGGAGACGACGCCGCAACCCCGGACGACCCCCTGGGCAAGCGGCCCCGACTGCGTTTCTTCCGAGCACCTCGCATCCCCGTCGTCAAACAGGCGGTCGACCTGTTGGTCGCCGACCGTCCGGCCACCGCGGACACCATTGTGGCCGCGCCGACACCGCTGCAGCCGATCGATCTGACCGACGACGCCCGGGTCGCCGAGGTCCTCGACCTGGCGGTGCGGGTTGGAGAGGTCGTGCTCGCCTCGGGTACCGGTGTCAACGATACGACCACCCAGGTGCGCTTCATCGCCGCCACCTACGGCCTGTCCCGCTGCGATATCGATGTCACCTACGACGCGATCAGGATCTGGGCCGACCGCGGCCCGCAGCTGCCACCGGCCAGCACCATGCGCGTGGTGAAGTATCGGTCCCTGGACTTCACCCGCCTCGCCGCGGTCGACCGGCTCACCCGCCGCATCCGCAATGAGGTCGTGTCGCCGGAGGATGCCCGGGCGCAGCTCGATGCGATCACCTCGGCACCGCATCCGTACCACCGCTGGATCGCCACCTTCGGCTGGTCACTGCTTGCCGCATCGATCGCGGCGCTGCTCGGCGGCGGCTGGCTCGTCGCCGCGGTGAGTTTCGGCACCACGCTGGCGATCGATCGCGCCAATCGCGTCCTGAATCGCTATGGGCTGCCGTTCTTCTTCCAGCATGTGGTGGGCGGCGCGATCGCGGCGACACCGGCGCTGCTGTTGGCGACACTCGCGGCGACCGTCCATATCAATGTCGACCCGACGCTGATCATCGCCGCCGGGATCACCGTGCTGCTCAGTGGTTTGCAACTGGTCGGCGCGGTGCAGGACGGGATAACCGGCGCACCGATCACCGCGACCGCGCGCATGCTCGAGGTGCTGATGATGACCGGCGGCATCATCGCGGGCATCGCGCTGGCATTGCGGGTCGGAGAGCTCGCGGGTGCCACGGTGCCGCCGGTCTATCTCACCTCCGGCCGCGACATCACCGATCTGCCGATCAAGATCGCCGCCGGTGCCGTGGCCGCGCTGACCTTCGCACTCGCCTGCTACGCCGAGCGCCGGGCACTGGCCGCCGCCGCGCTCGGCGGCGCGGCGGGCACGATCTGTTTTCTACTGGTGCAGCATCTCGGCTTCGGCCCGGTGATCTCCTCCGCGGTCGCCGCGACACTGGTCGGCCTGGCCGGTGGTCTGATGGCACGCCGGTCACTGACTCCCCCGCTGGTCGTCGCGGTCGCGGGCATTACTCCGCTGCTACCGGGTCTGAAGGTGTACCGCGGGCTCTACGCACTGCTCAATGACGAGTTGCTGATCGGAGCCAATCAGGTGCTCGCCGCGGTCGGTGTCGGCTGTGCGCTGGCCGCGGGTGTGACCCTCGGCGAATGGATCGACCGGACCGTGCGCAGGCCGCGCATTACGAGCCGGTTCGGCTCGATCCGCAGGCCGGTCATCGTGCGCCGACGCCGCCCACCGCGCCATCCCCTACGTCGGGACACGAGTCGATCTCGAGAGACGCACCGGGAGTGAGCCGGTATGGTTGTACCGACTGGTAAGGGTTCCCAAAGCACTGAGCGATAGCGAGGTGGTTCAGGAATGTCGGACACCGTCCCGTTCTCCACGGCGATCCGTACCGCCACCGCACAACAGCATGAAGAGGCCGAGAACTCCTCGTTCATCAGTGACATGCTCGGCGGCTCGCTCGGCATCGATTCCTATCATCGCTACACCACCCAGCTCTGGTTCATCTACCGCGCGCTAGAGGGCCGCTGGGAAACGCTCGCCGATGATCCGGTCGCGGGCCCGTTCATTCGACCGGAACTGGCCCGCACCGCGGAACTCCAGCGCGACCTCGCCCATCTCATCGGCCCGCACTGGCGCGACGCGCTCGAAGCACTGCCCGCCACCGCCGCCTACGCCGAGCGCATCGATGAGTGCGCCCGTGCTTGGCCCGCCGGATATATCGCCCACCACTACACCCGATACCTCGGCGATCTCTCCGGCGGCCAGGTCATCCGCGGCACCGCCGAAAAGCTCTGGAACCTGCCGCATCGCGGCGACGGCGTCCGCTTCTACGTCTTCGACGGCGTCGGCAATCCGGCCGCCTTCAAACGCGAATATCGCGCACTGCTCGACCAACTGCCGCTCGATGATCTCGAGCGCCGTCGCGTACTCGACGAGGGACAGCGGGCCTTCGCACTGAATACCGCGGTCTTCGCCGAACTCGCCGCCGAATTCCCGGCCCGCCGCCCCTGCTGATCGGATACGCGCTCGCCCCAGGCGATTCGCCCCGGGGCGTGATCAGTAGGCCCCCTCGCCGCGCGCGACGGCGCCGATGGTCTTGGCGATCAACAGCAGATCCAGGATCATGGACCAGTTTTCGACATAGGACAGATCCAGGCGCACCGAATCCTCCAGCGAAAGATTGGATCGTCCGCTCACCTGCCACAGGCCGGTCACGCCCGGCTTCACCAGCAGCCTGCGCCGCATATCGCCGTCGTAGGTGTCGACCTCGCGCTGCACCTGCGGGCGCGGCCCGACCACGCTCATCTCACCGCGCAGCACATTCAGGAACTGCGGCAGCTCATCCAGGCTGAACTTGCGAATAATCTTACCGATCGGGGTGATTCGCGGATCGTCTTTCATCTTGAAGAACACCGGATTGCCGCCATGGGATTCGATGAGTGCCGCGACCTGACGGTCCGCGTCGAAGTACATGCTGCGGAACTTGATCATCTGGAACGGCTTGCCGCCGCGGCCGATTCGTTCCGAACGGTAGAACACCGGCCCGGGACTGGTCAGTTTGACCAGGATCGCGATGGCGAGCAGCGCGGGCAGGATGGCGAGCAGCACCCCACCGGCGAAGCACACATCGAATACCGCCTTACCGGTCGACTTCGCACGGTCGTACTGCGGTTTGGCGATGTGCTGCATCGGCATGCCCGCGACCTGGCGGTTCGTCAACCGGGTGCCCGCGATATCGACGACACCGGGCGCGACGATCAGCTCGACACCAAGCGGGTCCAGATCCCAAGCCATCCGGCGCAATTCGACCGGCCCGAGGTGATCGGTCGCCGTCACCGCGACGGTATCGGCACCGCTGCGGCGCACCGCGTCGAGTACCGAGCGGTCGTCGCCGACCACCGAAAACGATTTTCCCGACGCCCGGATCGCGTATTCGGTGGTATCGGTGCCGCCATCCGGAAGGCACACCCCGACAACTCGATATCCGGAGGCCGGATCGCGGGAGAATGCGGCCGCCATCGCCTGCGCCGCCTCCGCACAGCCGACCACCAGCACCGAGGTCCGGTACTCGCCGACGCTGCGCCGCTGCCGGGTGTGCAGCCGCCACAGCAATCGGCTCGACATCAATCCGAATAGACCGAGCGGCAGCGCGATCGCGAGATATCCACGCGCGAACTCGATCTGCAATATCAGCGACATGATCGCCAATGCCCCGAACAGCCGCAGGGTGGCCGAAACCAACCGGCGGTATTCTTCTGCCCCACTCCCGACCACCTGGGGCGATCGGGTATTGCATGCGGCCAGGAAGGCGAGCCAGGTGAGCGCGAGCAATACCGAAACCACGGTATAGCCGACCTCGTACGGCATGGGCCATGCCAGCGGGGGCGCGACGGGGCCGCCGAATCGGATCAGCTGCGCCAGGCCGACCGACGCGGCGATCACCGCGAAATCCGTTGTGGCCAAGCGCCTTACATACTCTGCCTGCCAGCGTTCGCGCTCCGAGCGCGGCAGTGTTCGGGACGGACCCGTGACGTCCAGGTCGTCATCATCGGTGAGCTCGAAGCTCATTGAACACGCACCTCCCCCTGGGAGTATTTGTTGCCCCCGATCCCCGTCGACCGGTCCCCTCGACGCAATCTGACCGCCCGGGGTGTTCCTTCAGTCGGCGGCCAGAACGCGATTGTTACAGAACACAATCCCATTCATCCACCGAACAGAAAGGGCCGCAGCGTATTCCACGCAGTAGCCAACATTCGGACGGTCGGTTTTTTGGGCCCGTGATCGAAAGGCAACATGCAGAAAGTCGGCAGGTGGCGCACCCGCAGCCCGACCATCCGGAAGCGATAGTGGGGGATCCACCCCCCATCGAACTGTTTGCCACTCGAATGCCATCCCTCGGAATAGCCCCAAAATCGTCCGGAAACCGCTACCCCCCAATCGATTTGGGGGGTGATACGCAAGCGATTCGTTGTAACGTCTCACTTGATCGCAGCGACGTGCTGGGCATGCCGGTTATTCGCCGGACGACCCACGCGGCGGGAGGCAGGGGCCAGGATGCGTTGTCGACTTTGTGAATCCGAGCGTCTTTCGAGCGTGCTCGACCTCGGGGCCACACCGCCGTGTGAGAAGTTTCTCGCGGCGGACGAACTCGATCTTCCGGAGCCGACCTACCCGCTACATCTGCGAATTTGCGATGACTGCCTACTGTTGCAGATCCCCGCATTGATCACACCAGCGGAAACCTTTACCGAGTACGCATATTTCGCATCATATTCCGATAGTTGGGTCGAACATGCCGAAGTTTTCGTTTCCGAGGCCGTCGAAAGATTGAGCCTGCAAACCGACTCGTTCGTGATCGAGGTCGCGAGCAATGACGGCTATCTGCTGCGCCACGTCGTCGCCGCGGGCATACCGTGCCTCGGCATCGAGCCCTCGGTGAATGTCGGCGCGGCCGCTCGCAAGATCGGCGTGCCGACCGAAACGGCGTTTCTCGACGAGGAATTCGCCAAGCGGATCCGCGGCCAGCATGGGCCCGCGAATCTGGTGGTCGCCAACAATGTCTACGCGCACGTCCCCGACCTGCGCGGTTTCACCCGCGCACTGCGCGAGCTGATGGCCGATGACGGCTGGCTCTCGATCGAGGTGCACCATGCGCTGAACCTGATGGAACTGGCCCAGTTCGACACCATCTATCACGAACACTTCCAGTACTACACGGTGCTCTCGGCCCAGCGTGCACTGGCAACGGCCGGATTGGCCGTGGTGGATGTCGAACTGCTTGCCACACACGGCGGTTCGATCCGCCTGTGGGCCCGCCCGGAGGCGGTCGCGGATGCGCCGAGCCCCCGGGTGCACGAGGTGCTGCGGCGCGAGCAGGCCGCGGGCCTGCACCGGGTCGAGGGCTACCAGCATTTGGAGTCCAGCGCCCGGCATGTGCGTCAGGAGCTGCTGCGTTTTCTGCTCGACGCACAGGCCCAGGGCAAACGGGTGGTCGGCTACGGCGCGCCCGGCAAGGGCAACACACTACTCAACTATTGCGGGATCCGTCCGGACATGCTGAGCTATACGGTCGACCGAAATCCCTATAAGCACGGGCGATTCACCCCGGGCACCCGGATCCCGATCTATCCGACCGCACGCATCGATCTCGATCGACCCGATGTGGTGCTGGTCCTGCCGTGGAACCTCGAAGCCGAGATCTCCGCACAACTGGGCCATATCGCCGAGTGGGGCGGCGAACTGGTCTATCCACTACCAACTCTGCACAGCGCGGTGCTCGGGGAATCGAATAACGCTGAAACGAGGGGAAGGCACGCACGATGAAGGTTGTGCTGTTCTGCGGCGGCTATGGGATGCGCATGCGCGACGGCTCCGACATGCTCCCGAAACCGATGCAACTGGTCGGTCCGCGGCCACTGCTCTGGCATGTGATGCGCTACTACGCGCACTACGGCCACAAGGATTTCATCCTGTGCCTCGGCTACGGCGCCGAGCACATCAAAGACTTCTTCCTGACCTACCAGGAGTCGGTCTCCAACGACTTCGTCATCCGCGATGGCTCGGTGGAGCTGCTGCGCACCGATATCAGCGACTGGTCGATCACCTTCGTCGACACCGGCCTGGACTCGGCCATCGGCGAGCGGCTGCGCCGGGTGCGCCCGCATCTCGAGGGCGAGCAGACCTTCCTGGCCAACTACGCCGACGTGCTCACCGACGCACCGCTGGACGAGATGATCGAGCGCTTCACCGCCTCCGGCGCGGCCGCCTCGATGATGGTGGTACCGCCGCAGCAGTCGTTCCACTGCGTCGATATCAAGCCCAATGGCGAGGTCAAGGAGATCCGCCCGGTCTCGTCGATGCCGCTGTGGGAGAACGGCGGATACTTCGTGCTCAGCCATGAGGTGCTCGATCTGCTGCCGCCCGGCGGCGATCTGGTGGCCGACGCGTGCGGCAGGCTCGCCGGGCAGGGACGGCTCTACGGCTATCAGCATCTCGGCTTCTGGAAGCCCGCCGACACCTTCAAGGAACGCGCCGAACTCGACGCCGCGTACCGGTCCGGCATCCGGCCGTGGATGGTCTGGGAGAAGCAGTTCGCATGATCGCGCTGACCACCGGGCCATTGCACGAAATCGCGATACTCGGCGCGCACTGCGACGATATCGCGATCGGAATGGGCGCGACGCTGCGCACGCTGGCGCACCGGTACCGCGGACTTCGGGTGCGCGCGCTGGTGCTCTCCGGCGCGGGCACGGTGCGTGCGGACGAGGAACGCGCCGCACTGGCCGCCTTCTGTCCCGGCGCCGAACTCGAGGTGACGGTGCTCGATCTGCCCGATGGTCGCGCTCCGGCGCACTGGGATCGGATCAAACAGGCGCTGTCCACCTTTCGCGCGGGCACCGAGCCGGATCTGGTCTTCGCACCGCAGCGCGGTGACGCGCATCAGGACCATCGGCTCCTCGCCGAACTCGTACCCACCGAATTCCGCGACCATCTGGTGCTCGGCTACGAGATCCTCAAATGGGAGACCGATACGCCACACCCGACCGTATTCGTTCCGATATCAACGGAATTCGCCGAGGAAAAGGCGCGGCTGCTGCAGAAGCACTACCCTTCACAAGTGGGGCGGGACTGGTTCGACGGGCAGTCGTTCACCGGTCTGTCCCGGCTGCGTGGGGTGCAATGCCGGGCTCAGCATGCCGAAGCATTCATTGTCGACAAAGTTGTCGTCGGTTTCGAGCTGTCATGAAAACTGGAGACACGGGCATGCGCGTTCTGCTCACCGGACATCAGGGTTATCTCGGCACGGTCATGGCTCCGGTGCTACGCGCCGCGGGGCATGAGGTGATCGGACTCGATACGGGATTCTTCGCCGACTGCGTACTCGGTCGACTGCCGGATGATCCGCCCGGGCTCGCGGTCGATCTGCGCGATGTGACCGTCGAGCAGCTCACCGGATTCGATGCGGTGATCCATCTCGCGGCGCTGTCCAATGATCCGCTCGGCGCACTCGATCCCGAAATCACCTATGCCATCAATCATCACGCGTCGGTCCGACTGGCCCGACTCGCGAAAGACGCTGGGGTGCAGCGGTTTCTGTACGCCTCGACCTGTTCGGTATACGGCGCCGCGGGCGACGAACTCGTCACCGAGGACGCACCGCTGCACCCGATCACGCCCTATGCCGAGAGCAAGGTGCGCGTCGAGGACGATGTCGCCGCACTCGCGGATGGCGACTTCACACCGGTATTCCTGCGCAACGCAACGGCATTCGGCTTCTCGCCGCGGCTGCGCGCGGATATCGTGCTCAATAATCTGGTCGGGTACGCGGTACTCACCGGCGAGGTCAAGGTGCTCTCCGATGGGACACCGTGGCGGCCGCTGGTGCATGCCGCCGATATCGCCGACGCCTTCGCGGCCTGTCTGACCGCGCCGGTGGCCGCGATCAACTGTCGGGCATTCAATATCGGCACCGAGGCGAACAACCTCACCGTCGCCGATATCGCCAAGGCCGTCGTGGACGCGGTGCCGGGTTCCCGGCTGTCCATCACCGGTGAAAGCGGCGCGGACCCGAGGTCCTACCGCGTCGATTTCTCCGCTGCCCGTTCGGCTCTCGGCTACCACGCGACATGGACGGTGGCCGCCGGAGCCGAGCAGCTGTCTCGCGAATACACCGCCAGGGGACTGACCAGTGACGACTTCTTCCGCCGGTTCACCCGGCTGCCGCATCTGGAGAAATTGCGACAGACCGGGGTGCTCGATGCGTCGATGCGCCGGATCAGCGCCCCTCCGGCAGAGCTGCCCGCACCTTCGTGAACAACTGCCGCCAGCTGCCCGCGGCCCGGTCGCGGGCGGAGACGACGGTGACCGGCAGCGGCCATGCGATGGCCAGATCCGGATCGTCGTAGGCGACGCCGATATCCTCGGCCGGATCGTGCGGGCGATCGATGCGGTAGCAGACGTCGGCGGTGGCGGTCAGCGCCTGAAAGCCGTGCAGGAAGCCCGGCGGCACATACAGGTGGCGGAATTCGGTGTCGTCCAGCCGAAACGCCTGCTGGCGTCCGAAGGTCGGCGAGGTGGGCCGGATATCGACGAGGACGTCGTGCACCGCGCCATGCGCGCAGCGCACCAGCTTCGTCTCACCCCGCCCGGACCGCCCGTGCATGCCCCGGATCACCCCGCGCGCCGAACGGGATTGCGAATCCTGCACGAACGCGGCCGCGATTCCGGGTGCGCCGAGGTAGGCATCGAATTCGGTGGCGTCGAAGGTGCGGGTGAACAGGCCGCGCTCGTCCCGGAACGGTTCGGGCACCAGCACCAGGACATCGGCGAGATCGGTCTGTTCGATGCGCACCAGGCCATCGTGACATGAACGGCACGGTCATGGGTCGCGGTTGCCGGGGCTGCCGCGGTACCGAACTCACCCCGGTGCTCGATCTCGGCAAGGTCCCCGCCGCCGACCACTTCCCGCTGGCCGGGAGCGCAATCGACGGCGCGGAGATCGCACATCCGCTGCGCATGGATGTGTGCGGTGCCTGCGGGCTGGCGCAATTGGCCGAGGACGACACCCGCACCGAGGAGCCGCGCGGTATCGAACCGCAGGCGCTGCGCGATCAGGCCGCCGACGCCGTGGCGCGGGTCGCGCGCGCCGGATTGTTGCGCGGGCGCACCGTGCGCGAATTCGGCAGTCCGCACGGTGGGACCTGGTTGCCATTACTCGTCGAGCGCGGATTCGCAGACGTCGACGGCGTCGCCGATGTGGTGCTGGACTGCTTCGGCATCATGCACGAACCCGATCAGCGGGCCGCCTTCGCGCAGCGGGCCGCCGCCACCGCGCCGACCGGCGTGCTGCTGCTCCAGTATCACTCGCTGGCCACCATTGTCGCGGCCGGTCAGTGGAATGCGTTGCGGCACGGGCATTTCGCGTACTACTCGGTGGCGGCGCTGCAGCGCCTACTGGAGGCCGTGGGAATGAGCGTGGCGATGGCGTGGCAGTTCGATCTTTACGACGGCACGGTGCTCATCGGCGCGGTGCACGGTGCGGTGGAACCGGATGATGCTGTGCGCGCCGTCCGCGCCGCGGAGTCGGAGCACACCGATCTCGGTGCGCTGCAGGGCCTGCAGCGCACGACCGACCAGCATGCCCGGCTCTTGCGACACTGGCTCGACGCGATGGCGGCGCGTCGCAGGCGGGTCTACGCCTATGGCGCGGCCTCTCGTGCGGTCGCGCTCTTCAGCCTCGCCGGGGTACACCGCGGGCTCATCGCCGCGGTCGCCGATGCCTCGCCCGCGAAACAGGGCCGCCGGATGCCCGGCACCGATATACCGATCATCTCCCCTGCCGAACTCGTCCGCGCCCAACCGGATTTCGTGCTGTTGGCCTTGCGCGATCTGCTCCCGGAAGTCCGTGCCAGGTTTCCCGAACTCGACGGCCGCTGGGTCCTCGATGACCCGGCCGGCCCCTCGGAAGGGCGGTGACAAATGCTGTGAATTCGCTGCGCCGCAGCGGGGTTCGTCGTCGGCGCCGCGCGTTTTGCTGTCAAGACATCTGTTATTGGGGAACAAGGGGAAATACCTGATGAGGGAGAAAACACTCCGTAGTCGGAGTCTGTGCGCGTTCGTTTTGGCCTCGGTAATGGCCTCGGGGCTGGCCTTTACCACGGGCGCCGCATCCGCGGCAATCGACAGCAGCAGTCAGATAGTCGACCGGCAGGATCGCACGGTCGAGGCGATCCAATCCGATACCCGGATCGATTTCGTGCCACCGTTGGACGGCAACCCGCTGACCCGCGAGTGGTTTCACAACGGCGAGGCCGCCTACCGCGTCACCGGGGCGAACGCCCAGGACTGGTCGGGCCACATCACCATCGGCTATCAGGTCGGATATCCGGCCACGGTGAACGGGCGGATCAGATTCCAGTGGTACACACCGGATGTCGGCGTCGATCTCGGCGGCGCCGACGGCGCGGTGCTCAAGCTGGGCGGTCTGATCCCGCGCGCCGGCGTCGAACTCGAGGTCGGCTTCGGTCCGGGCATCCAGACCTTCGAGTGCACGGGCGGTGATGTCTTCGGCGCGGAAGGCTTCATTCGGATGTCGGGCTTCCATGGCACCATTACCGGTGTCCTCGGGCAGACCACGATTCGTCCGTTCGTACGGGTGATCAGCGCCAATGGTGATGCGGTCTACACCTACGGCAGACTCTGGACGATCTGAGCAAGCGACGAAACGCGTTGTGGCGCCTGAGCTTCGGGTGCCACAACGCCTTTGCCGACCATCGATCAGCGGAACTCGTCGCCGATTTCGGCGAATAGCACGCGGGCATCGGCGCCGAAAGTGATGGCGGCGGTATGCAGTGTTTCTATCGCCGCCGCCAATGAGTCGGGATCGGTGGCGTGTTCAATGGCGCCGAGCGCGAAGGAAGGTCGATGCACGGGCCCGATATCGAAGGGATTCGACTCCGACCGCACCGGTCGACCGATCGTCGCGACGAGCTGGCGCGATTCGTCCTCGACCGCTCCGAACTCCTCGTCGTGCAGTCGGTCGAAGGCGGTCTGCATGTCATCGAACGGCGCGGGTAGCGGCCGTCCCTCCCGCAATGCCGCCAATGCCGGTGCCACCCAGGATCTTTCGGCGATCGCGGCCAGTTCGCAGGCCTTGACGGCGCACCGATGAGCCAGCCGCCGCAAGGTCGGCTCGTCCATGGCAGCGATCGCCTCGACCAGCGGGCGATCGAAACCGGCCAGCTCTGGAGCCGAAAAGTATTCGCGCAGTTCCGGTATCGGATCACCACCCCATTGCGCGCGCTCGGCCGCCACCCCCTCCGCCGCCAGCTCGCCGACGGTCAGATACCGGGTGCCTTCGGAGTCCATCACGGCGACCCATTGCGACTCCGGGTCCTCCTCGGTATCGGTTCGCTCGGGTATCGGCACATTTTCGGGAATGCCATACCCGGGCATATCCCACTGTTGGTGCGGCAGGAGGTCGCCACCGTCATCGGGCCATAGCCGAATCCGCCAGACATCGCCGGGCATGGTCGAACCCGGCCATCCGTAATTCACGAATCCGCGACCACTCACTTCGATCAGATAGTCCCCCGGCGGAACCGGACACGGGTCCGCCCAACCATCGGTCGGTGACGAAATACTCAGTACCCCATCGGAATCCACCCGCAAGCGCCCCTCGCACACCTGCTGCCACTGTGCACGATCATGCGGCGGCCTGCCGGTCCACACCTGCACCGCGATGGACATCTCGAAATTGTTCTGATGCGGGCTCAATACCACCAGCATGGCGCCGTCTCCCGCGCAGGGTTGCGCAGCGTGCGCCTGATCGAGCAGGGCCAGTTCGGAATCCGGATCACCGAAGCCGCCATCAAGGTAGAACTGGCCGTAATCCATCATCAGCTCGACCGTATGCTCGGCAATACAGCTCACCCCGTTGGTCATTCGGCCATCCTGGCATGCGGCGGCCGATCGGTGAACCGTCTATCCGACCAACCGTTCCGCCGCGATGGCGAGATCTTTATCGCCACGCCCGGACAGACCGAGCACAACGATCGAGTCGGTGGGGAGCTCGCCGTGTTCGGCCAGTTCGAGCAGATAGCCGACGGCATGGGCGGATTCGAGGGCGGGAATGATGCCTTCGGTGCGGGTAAGGGTATGCAGGCCGCGCAGGGCCACGGCATCGGTGGCCGCGCGGTAGGCGACGCGACCGGTGTGCTTGAGGTAGCTGAGTTCGGGGCCGACGCCGGGATAGTCCAGGCCCGCCGCGATGCTGTGCGTCGGCGTGACCTGGCCGTCGTCGTCCTGGAGGAGATAGCTGTAGGCGCCGTCCATTTCGCCCGGACTGCCCATACTGAGCGTGGCGGCATGCTGACCGGTTTCGACACCCAGGCCCGCGGCCTCGACGCCGATCAAGCGGACCGCCGGATCGTCGACGAAGGGATGGAACAGGCCGATGGCATTGCTGCCGCCGCCGACACAGGCCACCAGGTAATCCGGCAGTCGGCCTTCGGATTTCAGGATCTGGGTCCTGGTTTCCTTGCCGATCACCGTTTGCAGATCGCGCACGATCATCGGATAGGGCGCGGGTCCGGCCGATGTGCCGAACAGGTAGTGGGTGGTACCGAGGTTCGAAACCCAGTCGCGCACCGATTCGCTGATCGCTTCCTTGAGCCTGCGGCTGCCGGTCTCCACGGGACGCACTTCGGCGCCGAGCAGGGTCATTCGCATGACATTGGAGGCCTGTCGCCGCATATCGTGGGCGCCCATATAGATGACGCACGTCAGTCCGAGCATCGCGCATACGGTCGCGACCGCCACACCGTGCTGACCGGCACCGGTCTCGGCGATGATCCGCGTCTTACCCATCCGCTTGGCCAGCAAACCCTGTCCCAGCGCGTTATTGATCTTGTGTGCACCGGTATGCGTCATATCCTCGCGCTTCAGATACACCCGCACCCCCGGCACCGCCAGCGATCGCGCGAAGCGCGGTACCTGATGCAGCAGCGTCGGACGACCCACCCGGGTGCGCAGCAATTCGCCGAGCTCATCACGGAATCCGGAATCGGTGCGCGCCAGCGCATACGCCTCTTCCAGCTCCAGCAACGCGACCATCAGGCCTTCGGGCACATACCTGCCGCCGAATTCACCGAAACGCCCCCGCTCATCCGGGAGTCGGCCCGATAGCAGGGTGCCATGCGATACATGATCAATAACCATCCACATCAACGCTTCCTGCCGCGAGACCCCCGCCCCCTTGTTCTACTTCGTCTCGCCGGATCGCGCGCACCCGCAACGGATTAGTTAACGGTTTCTTTAGGTAGTGGATACGTCATACACCGCGCCGCTACGCGAACTTCGATATCAGACCAGCAGATCCGGGCGCTTGCGGACGGTGGCCACCGTGCGGACCCGCAGGCGGTGCAGCGCCGCCCGGGCCAGCCGGGCGTCACCCGCCAGTACGTCGCCGCGGTGGACCAGATCCGGATAGTCGTTGGCGATGCGGTGGTGGAAGCGGTACATATCGGTCAGCTTGCTGACCGTGGAGGTTCGGCTGCACAGGTTGAAGGATGAGTTGCGCCAGGCGGCCAGAATTTCGGTCATGCCGAAGAAGACGCCGAAGGACGAGACCCGCGCGAACAGGTCGACGTCCATGGGGAACACCAGATCACCGCGCAACCCGCCGACTCGGTCGTAGTGCTCGCGGTAGAACATGGCCGCGGCGGTCGGGCCGAAATCCGCCGGACCGCGGCGGACGATGGTCCGGGCCAACGTGCGCGGGGTCTGCCTGCCGAGCAGACCGGCCAGGCCGAGGCCGGTCTCCAGCACCGCCCCCGCCTCGTCGATCACCTCGAAGCGACTGGAGGAGATGGCGATCGATGGATCCGCCATCACCGCGAGCTGTGTGGTGATGGCATCCGGTCGCAGCACATCGTCCGCGCAGACGACCTTGACCAGTTCGCCGGTGCAGGCGCGGATCGCCTTATCCCAGTTATCGCCGATATTCAGCACGATGTCATTGCGCAATAACCGGATTCGTGGATCGTCGAAGGACTTCGCTACCTCCGAGGTGTCATCGGTGCTCGCATTGTCCAGGACGACCAGTTCGAACTCCGCGTCCTGATCGAGAATCGAACGCAGGGTAGTCGCGAGCGTCCGGCCGGAGTTGTAGGCGGGCACACACACCGACAGCGTTGTCACGACAGTCTATCCCCCTGATCGTTGCACCGGCCGGACCGGTCCGTTTTCCACCAATCCGAAAACTCGTTCCAATCCGCTCCGGCCCGCGTCGATCTGGTCGACGGCCCGCTGTTGCAGCGGATCCCGGAGCGCAGGTGCATCGTCCCACAGCTCGTCCAGCGCCATGGTCAGTTCTTGTTCCAGTTTGGGATCATTCAGGTGCACCACCCGCAGACCGGTCCCGAACATCTGCGCCAGCCCGTGGAATTTATCGTCGTAATACTCCGAGGCCGTGATGCCGACGGCCGGAATGCCCTGCGACAGTGCGAAGACCGCCAGATGGTAGGCGCTGGTCACCAGCACCCGACACCGCCCGACCTGCCGGGCCACATCGGCCGGGGTGCCGCCGCGACCGATCGGCGGCAGCGGCTTGGCCGCGCCCACCAGCAGTGGCAACGTCGAGAGCCGATCCTCGGAGGCGTATTCGGAGATGATCAGCGGCACCAGTCCGGCATCCAATTCCGCGGCGCGGGTGCGCACCACCTGCCCGACAATTCCCTGCGCCTCCAGGCTGACCTGCGCGTAGTCCGCGACGCGCAGACATACTCCGATATCGGCGCCGATCCTGGCATCGCGGCTGCGATAGGCAAATTCCACCGCGTCATCGCCGGTGACCAGTATCCGGTCCGGCGCGACACCGAATTTGGCGAGCAGTTCCGGGCCGCGCCGCCCCTCACGCAAGGCCACGAAGTCGACCTTCGGCAGCACCCCGGCAGCTCGCCGTACCAGATATGGGTCACGCACGGGCCCCATGCCCTGCCCGATCAGCGCCGTCGGAATGCCGAGCGCAGATGCGTATTCCAGCAGATTCAGGGTGCGCTGGGCCTGGTAGCGGTCGACATCGGTCAGATAGCCGCCGCCGTTCGCGAGCACCAGCGACGCCTGTTCGACCGCCGCGGGGATCTCCACCGGAAATTCGAGTTCCGGTGCCACCGCATGCTCCTGCGGGTCCGCGGTCTCGCCGCGTCCGCGCGCGCGGATCGCCCGCAATCGGTCCTTAGGTCCGTCGGTGTTCGCCCGCCACCACAGCGCCGCCGGTCCGACCAATTTCGTTCCGGCCGTGCGGTTCAACAATCCGTGCCAGCCGTCGGAACCCCAACTCCACTCGGGGCCGCAGATCGGCTCGGCCTCCGGCACCAAAGCCCGCAATACGCCGGGCTGATGGGTGAGCACGCCGATGCGCGCCCGCGGCCACCGCGCGCGGATGCGCTCGACGGTGATGACCATCATCGCGATATCGCCGCGATTACGTAGCCAGTATTCGCCGTTCTCGACCAGCACCCGTATCTCGCGCTCGGCGATATCATTGCGCTCAGCCACAGACCCCGTGGTCCCCACTGTCCTAGTCCCTCCCGCTGGTCCCCCGCGGGTCGGTCCGTGCCGGGCACGAACTCGATGTGAAATCTACCGCACCCGAGAGATGTCGGCCACTCGCTAATCCGTTGGGCGCTTGGATATCTGGCCCTTGTAGACCGCAGGCAAAGATGCCGCGGCGAAGTCGGCGCAATAGTCGATGAGATCGTCGATCGGCACGTCGAGACGATCCCCCTGTTTCTCGACGATCACCCGCTCCAACATGCCGACCACCGACAGCGCGAAGATATCGATGATCTCCGCGGGCGGCCGATCATCCGGACGATCGAGCCAGGCCGCATTGGTCGGGCCGTTGAGCACCTCGTAGTACGTGGCCAGCACCAGGACCATGGGCAACAGGACGCCGCGCGCTACCGGGCCGGGCAGCCGAATCTGTTCGATCTCGGCCGGCGACTGCGGCCGGTCGGTTGGAGGGCGGCCGACCGGCAGCAAACTGGTCATTCGCCCTGATCGCAGATGATCTCTACGCCGGACCGGGCGCACCGAACTCCCCTACACTGTTGCGCGGGAAGCGAGTTCAGGTGGCGGACTCGCCCCAGCATCGCCAGGAGTAGGGGGCCGCGGTGACGGCAGCAACCGGGGCACTGCGTGTGCATATGACGGGTTCAGAATGGTTCTCAACGGCCCCCGGCGGACTCAATCGATACTTCACCGAACTGTTCCACGCACTCGCGCGGCAACCGGAAGTAGCGATATCGGCGTCCGCGTTCGGTGCGGTCGCCCCCGACGATCCGCCCGGCGCGCGGTCATGGGGGCCAACCGGCGGTTCGACCATCGCCCGGGCCCGCACCGCATTTCTGGAGCGGGCCGAACTGCACCGCGCGGATGTGCTGGATCGACACTTCGCGCTCTACGGTCCCGCGGCCCGCACCCGCGCCGGGCGGGTGCCGCTGGTGGTGCACTTCCACGGACCATGGGCCGCCGAGAGCAGACTCACCGGACAAGGTGAACTCGGCGCGCGCGCGAAGTATCTGCTCGAGCGGATCCGCTACGCCGGCGCGGACCGATTCGTGGTGCTGTCCAACCACTTTCGCGACGTACTCAGCCTCGACTATCGCGTGCCCGCCGATCGGATCCGGGTCATCCCGCCCGGTGTCGACCTGATGCGTTTCCGCGTCTCGCCGATACCGGCCGGCCCCCACCGGACCGTCCTGTGTGTGCGCAGACTCGAGCGCCGCATGGGCATCGATACCCTTTTGCGCTGCTGGCCGGGCGTGGTCGCCGAACATCCGGATGCCCGCCTGGTCCTGGTCGGAACCGGTGGCGCCGAAGCCGAATTGCGTGCCCAGGCCGCGGGCGCCGGACTGGGCGATTCGATCACCTTCGCGGGCAACGTCGATGACCAACAGCTCACCGAGCACTACGAACAGGCCGAATTCACCGTTGTCCCGACCACCGCCCTGGAAGGATTCGGGCTCATCGCCCTGGAATCCCTGGCCGCGGGGCGGCCCCCGATCGTCACCGACTGTGGCGGACTGCCGGATTCGGTACGCGGACTGGATTCTTCACTGATCGTGCCCGCCCGCGACGCCGACGCACTCGGCGCGCGAATTGTGGCCGCACTCAACGGCACGCTACCCACACCCGAGCAATGTCGCTCGCACGCAGAAACTTTCTCATGGGATGTCACAGCGCAGCGCCATCTGACGATGTATGAGGAATTAAGGCGATGACCCCATCGAGGACGACCAAGGCCCTCTTCCTAGCGCATACCGCGGCGCCTTCCGGCGCCGAACTGGCGACGCTGCGGTTGCTGGCCGCGCTGCGCACGATGCGGCTCATCGACGTGGCACAGATCTATACGGAGGACGGCCCGATGGTCGAACGCATGCGGGCACGCGGGGTCGATACCCGCGTGCTGCGTGGCGGATTCGACAGCCGCGCCATGACCATCGGGTCCGGTCCGCTGCGCCTGCTCGCCGGATTCGCGGCACTGCTGCGGGTGGGCTGGACCCTCGGCGCGACCGCCCGCGAACTCGGTGCCGATGTGCTCGTCGCGGAGAGCACCAAGGCGTTGGTGATGGGGTCGGTGGCGGCGCGGCGCGCAGGCATTCCGCTGGTTTGGCAGGTACACGACCGGATCGCGGTGGACTACTTCGGCCGACTGCCGACCATGGTTATCCAGCTGCTCGGCAGATTGATGGCGCGCGGATATATCGCCAATAGCCGAACCACATTGCACACCTTGCGGATCGGACGCCGCCCCGCCGTAGTGGCGTACCCGGGTGTGGAATTCGGCGACGACACCGAGCGCGCGCCACAACGCGCACCGACCGAAACGGTGCTCGCTGCCGTCGGGAGGCTGACGCCGTGGAAAGGCCAGGATGTGCTGCTGCGCGCGATCGCGGCGGCGAAAGTGCCACCGCGGCACGTTTTCATCATCGGCGGCACCTTCTTCGATGAGGAGCCCTACCGCGCCGAACTCGAACGGATGGCAACCGAACTCGGGCTGCCGGTGACCTTCACCGGACACGTCGAGGACCCCGGCCGCAATCTGTGCGACGCCGATATCCTGGTGCACTCCTCGGTACTCGCCGAACCGTTCGGACAGGTCGTGGTCGAGGGCATGCACGCGGGCTGCGCGGTCATCGCCTCCGGTCCCGGCGGACCCGCCGAAATCGTCGAATCCGGCATCAACGGATTGCTCGTCGACGGCGGCGACCAGCACCAACTCACCACCGCACTCGACACCCTCATCGGCGACCCGGCCCTGCGCACCCGCCTCGCCACGGCGGGCCGCATCCGAGCCAGAGATTTCGACATCGAGAAATCGGCGCACACAGTCGCAGAATTTCTCGACTCCGTCACCACCCAACGCAACGGCGCTGTATCGAATCGGCGGCGCTCGCGGGGCCCTACGTGGTTACGCTCCGCTACC